>JADFSS010000005.1 GCA_022560655.1 Candidatus Neomarinimicrobiota bacterium | reverse complement strand
AGATCCCACCCACGAATACCTGTACATGGATCTTGTCGAACGGTCTCCCCTTAACCCCGATATCATCTTCGCCGTGGAGGGAACCGCAGGACTTTTCAGGTCAGAGGATGGGGGGTCCACCTGGGAATTGGTTTACGGCGGGGTAGGTTTCATTAGCGGCGGAATTGGTAAGATTGTTTGGCACCCCTACAAACCGGGCGAGGTATGGTTAGTCGTGGGGATTAGCGGGCCCAATACCTACTCCCGGCTCCTCGGCCTGAGCGAGAATGGATCATCCGTCAAGGTAGATGTCGACCTGGACAGCTTGCTTGGTTCACGTTTTAGCTCCTGGATCGAAGCCATCGCGTTCGACGTGGCAAACGCTGATGTTCTTTATGCTATTGCCAGTAACGGTTATTTCAAATCACTGGACGGGGGCTATGACTGGGAACCGATCGGTAGCGCGATCCCTGACTCACTGAGGCCATACAAGTGGACCGGCATGATTGCTGATCCTCGCAACCCGCACAGTCTGTTTATTACCTATGAAAACAGCCTTTACTACTCCAATGACGGACTGGAAACTGTTCGATTGGTGGAAAAAATCATTGCTGACGGGGCCATGAACGAGTGGTCCGGACTGATCATAACGACTGATCAATTGTTTTTTGGCACTACCACAGGGATTTACTCGCTGTCCATCGAGGGCATTCGATAGGAACATACTGGAGTTTGAAACGAAACCAGGGAGAATAGAATGAAAAAGTATTCAGAGATTGGCGGATTTGCTGCCCTCTTGCTGACAGCCGTCGCTCTCCAGGCCCAGACTGATATTCAGAGCATTGGTAGCCGGCAGTACGCCCAATGGGGTGGGGTGGGCGTGATGCATCCGGCCAGGCCGCACCCTCAGGCATCTACATCTACCGACTGGTGGCCGCCTCTATCGAGACCGGTGAACGCTTTGTGGCCAACAGAAAGATGGTGTTATTAAAATGATTTGTCACCCTGAGCTTGCCGAAGGGTGGTGTTGCTGAAGTAGCTAGGGCACGCACTGTCCCTCTGAAGGCGGGGCTGCTGCTGAAGTAGCTGCTGCCCAGCGCCTACAACGCAGCCCGGAAATCCAGCAGCACCTTGCCGAAGTTGCGCCGGTCCTGGATGTAGGCGTGCGCCTCGCCGGCCGCGGCATAGGGAAAGATCCGGTCCACCACCGGGCTGATGTGCCCGGCCACCAACCAGACCAGCAGCTCGTCAAAGGCCTTGTGCACCGCGCCCGACCGGGTGGCCAGCCGCCCCAGATGAAAGCCGTACACCCCCTTGCTGGAGTTCATCAGCCGCAGGGGCGCCAGCCGCACCGTGCGCAGCTCCCAAAACAAGCGCAACAGTCCCGGCCGCAGCCGCGTCCGGCCCATATGCTGCTGCACGCCATATAAAACCAGGGTGCCCAGCGGCGCCAGGGCCTTCAGGCTGCGCAAGGCATGGGCGGGACCCTGGGCGTCCAGGACCACGTCGGCCCCCAGGCCTGCGGTGGCCGCCTTCACCGCCGCGACAAAATCTTCGGACCGGTAGTCGATGCTCAGCTCCACGCCCATAGCGCGCAGCCGCTCATGCTTGGCGGCCGAGGCCGTGCCGATGATGCGTGCCCCGGCGTGAGCCGCCAGCTGCACGGCCGCTGTTCCTACGCCCCCGCCCGCGCTGTGGATCAGCACCGTCTGTCCCGACTGGAGATTCGCCTGGTTGAACAGCATGAGGTAGGCCGTGAGATAAGTGACGGGCAGGGCCGCGGCCGCTTCCAGGTCAACGCCGGGAGGAACAGGGCGAACCTGCACCTGATCCACCACCACTCGGCTGCTGTAGCCTCCGAACCGGGTGAGAGCGCAGACCCGGTCTCCAGGCGCGAAGCCGTCCACGCCCGCCCCCACGCTCTCGACGGTACCAGCCACCTCCAGCCCCGGCACCAGCGGCAGACGCGGCGCGCCGGGATACAGGCCCATACGGGCCATGATATCGGCAAAATTGATGCCTGCGAAGTGCGTGCTGATAAGCACCTGGCCCGCACCGGGTTGCTGCTGGGGCACGTCCACAACCTTGAGTAGCTCTGGCCCGCCGCGGCGCGCCGCCTGCACCTGTACCGTTTCGTGCTCCATGCCCGGTTCTACTCGCCTCCGCCGGTTGGGCCCGCCCGCCCGCGCCGCCTGTGGGTCGCTAGTTCCCTCTCTACGTACTTATCCAGCATGGCCAGCCCCTTCATGGCCCGGGTGCCCCTGCTAAAACCGGCAGACCCGCTGCTCGCCACTGAGCAATGCCCTCGGCGAGGCGCAACGCCGACCGCTGATGGCGTCGCAGCAACGCCACCGCCGCTGCGGGCAGCGCGCTTAAGGGACCCCGACCGTAAGCAACGATATCGCGATCCGGAGGCAAGGTCGGCAGCACGTCCTCCAGATCCTCCAGCGGCGCTGATAGGGCGCCAGGGATATGGGCCGCTGCATACTCCTCACGGGGCCGCACATCAATAAGCGTGACTTCGCCCCGTCGGAGCCGGGCTGTCAGGGTCGTAACATCAATGTTTTCACTGGGGTCGCCGCCACCCGCCGCGTTGGCAGCCTGTTCCCGTAGCTCAACCAACTGCCGGTTGGCCAGCTCCTGCACCAATTCCCAGAGTGTGCCCACCAGTTCATCAGCCAGGCGGTAAGTGACAAACAGTCCCTGCTTGCGCCCCTCGACCAGATTTGCGGCCCGCAATGCCTGCAAGTGGTGCGACGTCGCCGCCACCGATTCGGCCAACAGTTCGGCCAGCCGTTCAACGCTGCGCGGGGCTTGACCCAGCAGCTCCAGCAGCTCCAGCCGGATGGGGTTGGCCAGCGCCTTGCCAATGCGTGCGAAGTGGATAAACAGCGCTTTTTCAGATGGTGTGATAGGGGTTGTCATACTTTATTCAAATATTATACAGACTACTTGAATTTACACAGTCGATCATCGCTGCGCAAGACCCCCTTCTATCCATCGCCCACATGCGGTGACAAGCTGAATTAGCCACCTGAGGCTTGCAGACCGGCCAGGAGTGGCACCAGGGCCTCCAACATTTGCAGCTGCCGCCGAAAACGCCCACGTTCAGCCTCCACCAGAACATAGAGGCCGCCCAAGCTGTTTACCAGATAGCCCAGCGAGCCAATATCCGGCGGCTGGAACCGCATTAAGGCGGCATTATAGCCCCGTTTTGTGATCCCTTGAAACAGGCCTTCCGAATTGGTGAAAAAGAAATCGTCGGGATCCTGATCTGCCATAATGACCACTTCCCGGGCTGCGGCACCGTACAGTTCACCGGGCATGAAGTCGTGTATGGTGAGGCGCCCCGGCGAATTATTATGCACCGCCACCACCGGCCTGCTTGCAGAAATCCCAATATAGCCGGCCACTTTGTCAGCAAATATTGCGGCGATGGCCTCGTTTGCAGCCGTGAGGTTGTGGTAGTAGTCCAAGGTTCCGCGCAGGCCGGTGCGGGTAAACATGCGGTTGGGGTCGAAGCGGTCCAGGCGGCCTCCGCGCCGGATGACAATCTCACGCCCACGGCCGTGGCGCAGCTCCACCAGGCGGCCACCGTGCTGGCGGAGGTAGGCCATGGCGGCGTCAGCGGAGGTGTTTTCGTCGTCGTGAAGGCTGACAAAATTGACCGACGCGCCCGGCCGCTGGTAAATGTGCACCCACACCTTCTCTTCCTCCAGGTGCAAGGTATGGGTCTCGTGGGTCAGGTCCGCGGGTGCGGCCGGGCCGTTGGCGTGACTGGGCTGCAGGACGATTTGGGCCGGGATCGCGGCGGGCAGCAAGCCAAACAGCAGGACTGAGCGAATCATGGGGATCAATGGCATTCCTTTGCGTTGGAAACCTTCACTGACGGATCAGTACGCCCGGGCCAGGATGATCACGTGTCGGGCAGGCTGCCCCGAGTAAATGCACGCCCGGCCGGCGGTGGATTCAGCGGGCAGAATGCAGCGAATGGTGGCCTTGGTCTGCTCCTTGATGGCCGTCTCCGACGCCGGCTCACCGTCCCAGCCGCAGTGGACGAAGCCACCCTCGGCCAGCACGTCGCGGCACGCGTCCCACTGGTCCAGATCATGGGTATGCGCAGCCCTGAAGTCGCTGGCCTGGCGGAAAAGTTCGGCCTGGACCTCCGTCAGGAGTGCCGCCACAGCCGCGGGCAGCTGCGCCAGAGGCAGCGGCGACTTGTCGTCCTGGTCACGACGGGCCACAACGGCCTGCTCGGCGGCCACGTCGCGGGGGCCGATCTCGATGCGCAGCGGTGCGCCCTTCAGCTCCCAGTCGTTGAACTTGAAGCCGGGCGAGACGTTTTCCCGGTCGTCCAAGTGGGCGCGCACGCCAGCCTCACCGAGCGCGTCCGTGAGGTTGTGGGCCGCCGTGAGCACGTCGCCGCGGGTCTCATCCCTGAAAATGGGCACCACCACGGCCTGGACGGGCGCGACGCGGGGCGGCAGGCGCAGACCTTTGTCGTCGCCGTGGGCCATGATCATGGCGCCAATCAAGCGGGTGGAGACGCCCCAGCTGGTGGCATAGACATAGTCCTGCTCATTGGCCTCGGTGCGATAGGTGACATCGAAGGCCCGGGCGAAGTTTTGGCCCAGATAGTGGGACGTGCCGCACTGGAGCGCCCGGCGGTCGCCCATCATGGCCTCGATGGACCAGGTCTCCACGGCGCCGGGGAATTTCTCGGCCTCGCTCTTGAGGCCGGCGATGACCGGCAGAGCCAGCTCCGTCTCCACCACCTCCTTGTAGATCGCCAGCATGCGCAGGGTCTCCTCGCGGGCCTCGGCTTCGGTGGCGTGGGCGGTGTGGCCCTCCTGCCAGAGGAACTCCGACGTGCGCAGGAACAGGCGCGTGCGCAGCTCCCAGCGGACGATGTTGGCCCACTGGTTGATGAGGATGGGGAGGTCGCGGTAGGAGTTGATCCAGCGCTTGTACATGGCCCAGATCACGGTCTCGCTGGTGGGGCGGATGATGAGCTCCTCCTCCAGTTTTGAGTCGGGGTCGACCTCGACGCCACCCCCCTCGGCGGCGCGAAGGCGGTGGTGGGTGACCACGGCGGCCTCCTTGGCAAAGCCCGCCACGTGCTCGGCCTCACGGCTGAGGAACGACTTGGGAATGAGCAGGGGGAAGTAGGCGTTCTGGTGGCCGGTGGCCTTGAAGCGCTTATCGAAGGCCTCTCGCAGGGCCTCCCAGATGGCGTAGCCGTAGGGCCGGATGACCATGGTGCCCTTCACGGGACCGTAGTCGGCCAGCTGGGCCTTCCGGACCACGTCGGTGTACCAGCGGGCGTAATCGAGACTGCGCGGTGTGACGCCCTTGGACATGGGGGGGAAGTTAGGGAGCGGGGCGGGGAGTTTCTAGTTGCGCGTTGCCAGTAATCAGCCGTCAGCGAGCCTCAGCAATCAGCGATCGGGCCGTCGACTGACGGACTCAAGGTCCCTAAAGCGGAGGGGGCCACCGCGTGCGTCGGTGGAGGTGACCCCCCCGGGGGGGTCTTGGGTCATGTCCTCCGTCGGTGAAGGTGGCCTAAACATGGCCCAAAGATGGCCCACCGCCGTTGGCGGTGTGAAACCCACCTCACCCCCATCCGCCAGCTGGCGGATTTCCCCCTCTCCCTCAGGAGAGGGGGCCGGGGAAGAGGTGAATCAGCAGGTACCCCCCAAGGGGGGCCGGTGCCACGGGTCACGTCGGAGAGGGTGGCACCGAGGCGACACTATCGTGACACCAAGTTGACACCATTGTGGCCCCACAGTGGCCCCACAGTGGCCCCAACATGACCCCAAACCAGTGCTGGGCGTCCGGGGTGATGTGCCTTCCACCTCACCCCGGTTACTGCGTAACTCCCCCTCTCCCGAGGGAGAGGGGGCTGGGCCGGGAGATTGTCAAAGAGCGGCTAGAAGGTAGGGGCGAAAAGGGCGCGGGGGAAGGGGGAGGTTTGACGGGGGTGGGGGCGGCCAGCTGTAGAGACCAGCAAGAATCATTTCACAGTCCGGTAATGTCTCCAGGCTGGTCCAGACCCAAATAGAAGGTGCTATAATCTAAACCTACATTTGGCGATAACGGCAAGAAGCGCTGCTAGTGATTCGAATATGCCATTGTCCTGACTTTTGCCTAATATTAGTGGCTATGGCCGATCCGTCGGAAAATGATTCATACAGTCAAGCGCATATTGCACGATTAACGCCCAGTTCGCCGCATATGGCGGAGGTACTTGAACTGGGGAATCGGAATAGCAAGACCCTGGGTTTTCTCCCTGAGGGTGCATATCGCCAGCATGCTTCAGATGGAAAAATACTAATAGCCGTTGGCCCAAACGGCCAAGTTCTCGGCTACTTACTATACAGCATAAACAGGCGTCAGATGTTGGCCTACATTGTTCACCTCTGCGTCAAGAAAAACCATCGGCGGAAAGGCATAGCCCGTATACTGATAGATGAACTCAAGAGGATTTCGCTCGAATATACCGGTATCAGGGCAAGATGTCGACGTAGCTATAAACTGGATGGATTCTGGCAGGAGCTTGGTTTTGTAGCAGCTGGCGAGAGAGAAGGAAGGGGAAAATCCAAGGAGCTTATAACCATCTGGTGGTACGACCATGGTCACCCGACGCTCTTCACGCAAGCTTGGGAAAAGAATTCTCAATCAAAGACGAAGATCGTGGTTGATGCCAATGTTTTTTATGATTTGAGCAAAGCCCCAGATGCAGATAGTATTGAATCACACTCACTTCTAGCTGACTGGCTAGGGGAAAGCGTCGTATTGTGTTTGACTAATGAAATCTTCAACGAAATTATTCGTCATCCCGATAGGGCAATGCGCAGGAAGCACCGAATACAAGTACGGAGTTTTCATCTTGTCGAGTGCGATCTCAAGGATTACGAAGATTCTCACAAGAGGCTAAGAGAATTATTTGACGACTGGCACAGCGAGAGTGACAAATCTGACTTGCGTCATCTAGCATATTCTATTGCAGCAGGTATAAAGTTTTTTATTACAAGGGATGGCGAATTATTGGATGGCGAGGAGAAGGTTTATAGCACTTTCGGAATTAGGATAATGCGCCCCTTAGATTTCATCATTCAGCAAGATTCAGTTGAAAGAGAATCAGAATATCAGCCCGTGCGATTAACTGGTTCAGTCATTGACACAACTCGAGTTCCTGCAAAGTCGGGCGCTTTTCTAGAAGCCACTTTTAAATCGCCTACAGGCGAATCGCGATCGGCATTTGGGAAGCAGGTCAGAGTAATCTTATCAAATCCGAGAGATTATCAAAATATCATCGTCAAGGTCGGAGATAAACCCCTCGCACTACTGTCAATTGGGCGGACCACTTTAACTCAGCTTATCATTCCATTAATCCGCTTGGTGCGCGATCCAATTACTGAAACTCTCGCAAGGCACTTAATATCGCAAATTGTGAGGACATCGGCACACGAAGGGAAATTGTTCAGCGTAATTACAGATCGAAAAGTCTCGAATATATTGGCGACCGCATTGCTCGAGAACGGATTCTTTGCCGTTGATGGAGTATGGGTGAAAGCAACTATGCCGCTGATCGATAGCGCATCCAACATACTAGGGCGACTTTTGTCAATGCGAGAGTCTGATTCTCAAATAAGCAAATATCTCGAGGTGATAGCAAACAGGCTTGAGACTGCCGTAGCTGCGAATAATCTTCAACTGCTTTTGCGTTTGGAAAAGGAGCTTTGGCCTTTAAAATTCACTGATTTAGATATCCCCGTTTACCTAGTTCCGATAAAACCGATCTGGGCTAAGGAATTATTTCATACCGGTATTGCAGAACAGGACCTTTTTGGGGGAAAGCCAGAATTACTACTTAAGGTAGAAAACGCTTACTATAGAAGTGCTACGCCAAGAGTGATTACTGCGCCCTCTCGAGTGCTATGGTATGTCAGTAAGGGCAAGGGCGATTATCAATATGTAAAATCAATCGCGGCCACTTCCTATGTTGATGAGGTGTTCATTGATAAGCCTAAGTCACTCTATCGAAGATATCGGCGATTGGGCGTCTACGAGTGGAAACACCTCGTAGAAATTGCTAATGGGTCGCTTAGCCGCAATATTATGGCATTCAAGTTTAGTGGGTCGGAATTATTTCATAATTTTATTGGAATTGACAGTGCAAGAAAACTCTGGGAGCAAGAAACCGGAAAGTCTCTCACCGTACAAGGCCCTTCTCGCGTTAACAATGATCTGTTTTTTCGACTCTACAAGATTGGAATTCAGTTCATAATGAAAGGATAGCGATTATGAGTGGTGGAGCCATATTGATGTCCATTCGGCCGCAATATGTGGATAGAATGATATCTGGCGACAAGAGTGTCGAGCTAAGGCGGAGGCGACCCAAACACATGGGGAATGGTACAATCGTATTGATATATGCATCTCGCCCAGTTGGTTTGATCATGGGGGCATTTAAAGTGGATCATTTGGTCGAGAAACCTAAGGAGCAGCTTTGGAGAGAGGTCCGGAAAAAGGCTGGCGTTACGAGGGAAGAATTTGAGAGATATTTTTCGGGGGTAGCTAATGGCGTGGGTATATTTTTCTCTAGTTTTAGGCGATTGCCCGAGCCGATTCGACCAGAATCATCGGGAAGTAACGGAATCCAGATCCACCCCCCGCAGAGTTACAGATACGTTCAATTAGATGACTTCAATTTGAAATCTTACGCAATTTTTGGCGATGCCCCTCTCATTTGAAGTTTCCCAGGTCTTCCCGGCGACACCGGAGGCGATTTACCAGGCGTGGCTCAGCTCCGACGGGCACACGGCCATGACCGGCAGTCCCGCCAGCGCCACGGACGTGGTGGGAGATTCTTTCGACGCGTGGGAAGGCTACATCCAGGGGCAGAATTTGGAACTGGAGCCGCCGAAGCGCATCGTGCAGAGCTGGCGGACGACGGAGTTCGATGCGTCCGAGGAGGACTCGCGGCTGGAGATCGAGCTGCAGCCGCAAGACGGCGGGACGCTGGTCACCCTGCGGCATAGCGGACTCCCGGAGCACGGGATGCACTACAAGCAGGGCTGGGTGGACAGCTACTTCCTGCCCATGCTGGCCTATTTCGGGGAGTGAGCGGGCGGCGGCTAGAGCCCCAGCTATCCCCTACTCCATCCCCAAATGCTTGAAGATAAACGCGTAAATGTCGGCGTACTCCTGGATGCGCTTGGCGATGGGCTTGCCCGCGCCGTGGCCGGCCCGGGTCTCCACCCGGATGAGGATGGGGTTGGTCCCGGCGTCAGCGGCCTGGAGGGCGGCGGCGAACTTTTTTGAGTGCACCGGCACCACCCGGTCGTCGGTCTCGGCGGTGGTGATGAGGGTGGGCGGATAGGCCGTGCCGGGGCGGACGTTATGCAGGGGTGAGTAGGCGTAGAGGAACTTGAAGTGGTCCGGATCGGCCTCGGCGTTGCCGTACTCGCCGGTCCAGAAGCGGCCCGCGCCCCACTGGTGGTAGTGGAGCATGTCCAGGACGCCCACCTGGGGGACGGCCACGCCGAACAGTTTTGGCCGCTGCACAAGGACGGCGGCGGTGAGCAGTCCGCCGTTGGAGCGCCCGTTGATGGCCAGGCGCGGGCTACTGGTGTAGCCGCTGCCTATGAGCCACTCGGCGGCGGCAATGAAATCGTCAAAGACATTCTGCTTACGGCGGAGCATGCCGGCCTGGTGCCAGTCCTCGCCGTACTCGCTGCCGCCGCGCAGGTTGGCCAGCGCGTAGACCCCGCCGGCCTCGATGAAGGGCAGGATGCGCACATCGAACTCGGGCAGCTCGCTGATGTTGAAGCCGCCATAGCCGTAGAGCAGAGCGGGGTTCTTGCCGTCGCGCCGCAGCCCCTTCCGGTGGGTGAGGAACAGGGAGACCCGGGTGCCGTCTTTGGAGGGGTAGAAGGCCTGGGTGGTCTCGTAGCCGGAGGGGTCGAAAGCGACGGTTGAGGCGCGGAAGATGGCGGCTTCACCGGCGGCAAAGTCGTAACGGTAAATGGCAGTGGGGTAAAGAAAGCTGGTGAAGGAGAAGAAAAACTCGCTGTCCTCCTGCCGCCCGGAGGGGCCCTCCACCGACCCCATTGCGGGCAGCTGGATGTCGTGGACCAGGTTGCCCTGCAGGTCGTAGATCTTGAGGAGCTCGTGGGCCTGGTGCATGACCTGTACGACCAGGTGGCCGTTGATGAGCCGGGCGGAGCTGATGACGTCCTGCTCGTGCTGGGGTATCACCTGGCGCCAGTCCGCCCTGTCGGGACGCTCCAGGTCCAGTGCCACGATGCGGCCGCGGGGTGCGTCCAGGTCGGTCTGGAGGTAGATCACGCTGCCGATGGCGCCCACCGGCTCGTAGAGCGCTTCCTCGGGTGGGAGCAGGCGGACGAAGTCGCCGTCGCTGTCCATGGGCCGATAGTATAGCCCGTTGCGGCTGTCGGTGCCCCGGACAAGGTAAAGGAACAGGTAGGCGCCATCATCGGTGACCATCGGGTAGGCGCTGAGGTCCTTCTCCTCGGGCATGCTGAAAACGATGGGATCGTCGGCGGGGGCGGTGCCCAGCCGGTGCCAGTAAACCCGCTGGTAGAAGTAGAGGTCTTCATCGGGGACGGAGCCGGGGGCGGGGAACTGGGTGTAGTAAAACCCGCTGTTGTCGCGCTTCCAGGCCACGCCGGTGTAGCGCATGTTGGCGAATACCTCGTCGTAGTCCCGGCCGGCATCGATGTCCCGGACGTGGAGGGTGCCCCAGTCGCTGCCGCCGGGGTTGCGGCCGTAGGCCAGCAGACGGCCGTTGGGGCTGAACGCCTGGGTGGTGAGGGCTTCGGCGCCGTCCGCACTGAAGGTGTTGGGGTCGAGCACCACCTGAGGATCGCCCTCCAGATCGGTGACCATGTAGAGCACGGGCTGGTTCTGCAGGCCGTCGTGCAGCTCATAGTAGTAGCGGTCGCCATGCCGCTCAGGCAGGCCGTAGCGGGGGTAGTTCCAGAGCTGGGCCAGACGGGATTCGATGGCCTTCCGCGCCGGAATGGCATCGAGGTGTGCGCGGGTGAGCGCATTTTGGGCTGCCACCCAGGCGCGGGTCTCGGGGTCGTCGGGAGCGACCATCCAGTGGTAGGGGTCGGGCACGGCGGTGCCGTGAAAATCCTCCACCAGGTCGGCCTGGCGGGCGTTGGGATAGCGGAAGCCGTTGCCCGCAACTGCGATCTCCTCGAGCCGGGGGCCGGGGGCCGATGTGCAGGCAAAGCTAAGGGCCAGGACTGACAGGGGCAGGATGCGCTTCATGGACGGTCTCCAGGGTGAATCGGGTTGGCAAATGAGGCCAAAGCTAGGTGCTGCCCAAGCCAGCTATCAAGCGTGCCGTTGTCAGTTTCAGAAAATTGTAGACATCCAAAAAGGGCCGGGCCGCGTCTTACGTGGGTGGGGGGCTTGCGCCCGGAACGATTCAGAGGATTTTGGAGGAGACATCGCAATGAAACGTAGCCAGATTTCGGTGATCATTTTATCGCTGGGGCTGGCGCTGCAGCTAGCGGCGGGACAGGTCCCCGACATCCCCTACACCAAGTTCGTCCTGGACAACGGGCTGACCCTCATCGTCCACGAGGACCACAAGGCCCCCATCGTGGCGGTCAACATCTGGTACCACGTGGGGAGCAAGAACGAGAAGCCCGGCAAGACGGGCTTTGCCCACCTGTTCGAGCATCTCATGTTCAACGGCTCGGAGAATTTCAACGACGACTACATTCAGGCGCTGGAACGGGTTGGCGCCACCGATCTGAACGGGACCACCAATAACGACCGCACCAACTACTTCCAGAACGTGCCCACGGCGTCCCTGGATGTGGCCCTGTGGATGGAATCGGACCGCATGGGCCACCTGCTGGGGGTGGTGGACCAGGAACGGCTGGATGAACAGCGCGGGGTGGTGCAGAACGAAAAGCGGCAGGGCGAGAACCAGCCCTATGGCGTCACCGATCAGCTCATTGTGGAAGGGACCTATCCCCCGGGGCACCCCTATTCATGGACGGTGATCGGCTCAATGGAGGACCTGGAGGCCGCTTCACTGGAGGATGTGCACACATGGTTCGAGACCTACTACGGGGCGGCCAACGCCGTCATCGTACTGGCCGGGGACATCGACCCGGAAACCGCGCGGGAGCGGGTAGAGCACTACTTCGGTCATATACCCGCCGGGCCGCCCATCGCCCGGCAGGAGGCCTGGATCGCGAAACGCAGCGGGACGCACCGCCAGTCGACCCTGGACCGAGTGCCGCAGGCCAGGATCTACAAGGTATGGAATATCCCGGAATGGCGGGCCGAGGAGTTGGCCTATCTGGACCTGGTGACGGACGTGTTGGGCAGCGGCAAGAACGCCCGGCTGTACAAGCGCCTGGTGTATGAGGACCAGATCGCCACCGATGTGGCGGCCTTCGTCAGACCCCATGAGGTGGGCAGCCAACTCGTTCTGCAGGCGACGGCACAGCAGGGCGTCGAGCTGGCCGAGGTGGAAGCGGCCATGGACGAAGAACTGGCCGAGTTCCTGTCGAAAGGGCCGGTGAAGAACGAGCTCCAGCGCATCAAGACGCAGTACCGGGCACGCTTCATCCGGGGCATCGAGCGGGTGGGCGGCTTCGGCGGCAAATCGGATATTCTGGCCTCGAATGAGGTCTACGGCGGCAGCCCCGATTATTACAAGACCACCCTGAGACGGGTCGCGGAGGCAACAGCGCGGGACCTGAAGGACGCCGCCCGGGCGTGGCTGTCAGACGGCGCTTATATCCTGGAGGTGCACCCCTACCCAAAATTTGCCACGGCCGAGGACCAGGCGGACCGCTCGAGGCTGCCGGCGGGCGGAGGGCTGACCCGCCTGGAGCTGCCCCCCATGGAGCGGGCAACACTATCCAACGGGCTGGAGGTAATTTTCTCCCAGCGGACAGATATCCCGGTGGTGGATGTGCAGCTGGTGGTGAACGCCGGCTATGCGGCTGACCAGCACCACGCTCCGGGCACCGCCAGCCTGGCCACAGCCATGCTGGATGAAGGCACCAGGAGACGGTCCGCGCTGAAAATCAGCGCGGAGCTGGAGCTGCTGGGGGCGACGCTGGGCACCCGCTCCAATCTGGACCTCAGCGTGGTGACCCTGTCAACCCTGGAGGAGAACCTGCGCAAGGCGCTGGACATCTTTGCCGATGTCATTATCAACCCCGCATTTCCCGAAGAAGACTTCCAGCGCGTGAAGCGGCAGCGGCTGGCGGGCATCCGTCAGGAGCAGGCCAACCCCGTGCAGCTGGCGTTGCGAATTTTCCCCAAGTTGCTGTACGGCGAGGGGCACGCTTACGGGAACCCCTACACAGGCAGCGGCACCACAGCGGCCGTGGAGGCCATGACGCGTCAGCTAATGGTGGACTTCCACCGCACGTGGTTCCAGCCGGGCAATGCCACGCTCGTTGTGGTGGGGGCCACCACCCTGGCGGAGGTTATCCCGCTGCTGGAGGCCAAGTTTGCGGGCTGGAAGGACCAGGCTCCGCCCCCGGCCATTAATGTGGGCGCGGTGGACATGCCACTGGAGAGCAGCATCTACCTCATCGACAAGCCGGGCGCCATTCAGACGGTGATCCTGGCGGGACACGTGGCCCCACCAACGAACAATCCCAACGAGATCGCCATCAGCGCCATGAACTACATCCTGGGGGGCGCCTTCACGTCCCGGGTGAACATGAACCTGCGGGAAGACAAGCACTGGTCCTACGGCGCCCACACTCTGCTGCTGGACGCACGGGGCCCGCGGACCTTCGTGGCGTATGCGCCGGTACAGACGGACAAGACCAAGGAATCCATGGCCGAGATCAACAAGGAGTTGCGGGATATTCTGGGCCGGCGGCCAGCCACGGCAGATGAGTTGCAGAAAGCCAAGGACAATCGCACCCTGCGTCTGCCCGGCGCCTACGAAACCAAAGCTGCCGTGCGCGACAACATCGTGCGCAGCCTGCGCTTCGGGCTACCGGATGACTACATGGAGACGTTCGCCGAGAAGGTACTGGCCTTGCGGCTGGCCGACATCACCCGGGTAGCCAGGCAGGTGGTGCACCCGGACAAGTTCACCTGGATTGTGGTGGGGGACAGGTCGGAGATAGAGAGCGGCATACGCTTGCTGGGCTACGGCGAGGTACACATCATTGATACCGAAGGCAACCCGGTGGAGTGAGCACGCCCCCCAGCGCAGCCATGCGCAAACCCCGTGGCCGTGACCGGGTCTCCATCCGGATGAGGATGGGGTTGGCCCCGCTATCAGCGGCCTTCGCCCCGCCAACGGCGGCGGCCTGCAGGGCGGCGGCGAACTTTTTTTGAGTGCACCGGCACCACCCGGTCGTGGCTCCCCTTTCGGAGGACCCCTCCAGGAAAGTCTCGGGCTGCTCACGCCTCGCTTTTCGCTCCCCGTCCCGCGTCCCCGGCGAACCCCTCTCACCGGCCGCTCCAACCCGCAACTAGAAACTTAAAAAAACGCGCACCGGGCGCAAAAATGCCGCCACCCTCCCGATCCTGCCCCAGAGGGGTCTCACGGAAAGGGATCCCTGGGGGACCTTCGGGCAGGAAAACGGCGGCTCTGACTCTCTGAATAGGCTAATTGCTCAACCGCCAGCTGGCGGACTAACTGCTCACGGTTGATGGTTTAGTACGAGTTCAGCGCCGTCTTGGCCCCCTTGCCGTGGCCCTTGAGCTCGCTGGCCCATGACACGTCGCCGTTGTCATCCACCATCTCGGCCTTGACCACCCCGCCGGGCACCCCCTTAGCCTGCCACAGACGCAACGTCCCCGCCCCGCCGTAAAGGGCAAACTCCAGCAGGTCGGCCTTGAACGATCCGGCCGGCACCTTCACGCTGACGCCCCGCTCGGTCACCGCCCCCGCCATAGACTCGGAGGTCAGCTCCATAGGGGGGGTATACCATCCTTCGGTCACCGGAACTTCCGACGGCTCCCCGCTCCCCGTCTGCTGGCGCAGGCGGCGGATGGAGTCACGGCCCTGGTTAAAGAGGACTTCCATGATGATGGTGTCATCGGGATCGCCGCCGGCCATCCGCATCTGCCACCATTCCTGGCCGTTGCCCAGCTTGGTCAGGTAGGCCTTCTTCATGGCGGTCACGTCCTCATCGGAGCGGTGATCCCATTCGGTCCACTCCCCCGGGCCGTAGGGGACCAGCTCCATGCTGTAGCCCTGGGCTGTGAACAGCGCCTGGAACAGCATGGGATAGAGGGCGGTCGTCATCATGCCGGTGATGTTCACGTTGATGCTGGCGCTGATGTCGATGGGCTGGCCCAGGCGGGCGGTGAAAGTCTTGCCCATATCCACGGGCATGACGATGCTCAGGACCACCGGGGCCAGACCTACGGCCCAGACCGACACCATATTGACCCCCATGCTGGCTAAGCGCACCTGGGCAGTCCCCCCGGCATCGGTGGTTGTTTGCTGGCCGTTGGAAGATTCCACGATGGCCCCCTTGATCGGCTGGTCATCCACGTCCACCACCTGGATGGTGACCTTAAACAGGGGCACCTTGGTCAGGGCGCTGGAACAGCCGCCAAACAGCAGCGGCATAAGGACGACGGCGAGCGGCAGCACAGTCCGCCGGATGGCAAAGTGGATAGTTTTCATGGTCTGATCCCCCTGCGATTGAGCGTTCATTGTCTACACGATACCCTGCACATGCGTGCAAATATAGGGCCGTCCGGCCCCTGAAATCCGCACCTAATTTCTTCCCCCTGGCCCGCGGCTAAATCTTGATGAACCAGCGCCGGCGGACCATGAGCCAGGCCACCAGCAGCCAGAAGACGACGTTGGTGAAAGCGAACGCCAGGGAGGCGTTGATGTCGGATAAAAAGGGCAGGAAGCCGGCGCGATAGAGCAGGCTCCAGAGTGACTTCGGGCCGTCTGCGGTGGTGAGCTTGATGAGCAGGAGGTTGCGCGCCAGGAAGCCCGACAGCCAGAAAATGAACAGGGGGTTGCGGCCCAGCATGACGAAGGGACGGGACCATTGCGCGCGGCCCCGCACCTCGATGAGCCAGTAGCAGCCGGCCAGAAACAGGCCGCCCAGACCGCCCATGAACAGGACATAGCTGGGCGTCCAGAGCTGCTTGTTGATGGGCATGATGAAGTGGGCCAGCTGGCCGGCCACAAGGAGCCCGCCGCCGTAGATCAACCACTGGCGGAGGCGGTCGCGGTGGCTCGGGCGCTCCACCAGCACCCGGCCGAACCAAAACCCCAGGAAAGCTGTGAAGATGGCCGGCAGGGTGGAGACCAGCCCCTCGGGGTCGTAGACCCTGGTGCCGCTCCAGAGGTGGGCCGCGCCCAGGATGAGGCGGTCAATATAGCCGCTGGCGTGGCCTTCAGCGGTGAGGACGCCGCGCCCGTGGCCCGGCACGTCCACCCCGTACATGATGCCCAAATAGAGGGCGACGATCGCGGCCATGGCGAGCCACTGGTAGCGGCGCCGGGGCAGGGCGAGCAGGACACTTGAGACCACCAGGTAGCAGAGGGCGATGCGCTGGAGCACCCCCATGATGCGCAGGTGGGCGAGGTCAAAGCGGGGGTAGCCGTTGAGCATGAGCCCCAGCCCGAAGAGGACGGCCGTGCGCTTAAACACCTGCTTCCAGAGCTCGGCGCGGCCGGCCCCGCCGGCCTCCCGGCGCTTGAGCGAGAGGGCCATGGCCACACCCATAATGAACAGGAAAAAGGGGAAGATCCAGTCGGTGGGGGTCCAGCCGTTCCACTGGGCGTGGCGCAGGGGCCAGTAGACGTGGGACCAGTCACCGGGATTGTTCACCAGGATCATGCCGGCAATGGTGAGGCCCCGAAAGGCGTCCAGTGAGAGCAGGCGTTTTTGCTCGGGTTCGGCAGTCATCGTTTCGCCCCCCTGCGAGGAGCCCATGAGCGCGGCCTAGGCTACGTAGGCGTTACACTCGTAGCACCAGGTAAAGGAGCCCGCACTTAAGGGCAGCGACCTGATTATCGGGTGGCCGGACGAGCGGGCGCGGGCGGTTTCGTGTGCCCGGCGAGATTCACAGCAGCCCACAAACCCGCAGGTGACGCAGACGCGCAAGGGGCCGCTGTCGCCGCACTCCTGACAGACATCGCCGGCGGACGCCTGCAGCTTACCGGGAAGGTGTGCACACGTCTGGGTCAACATGTTCAATTTCCTTTCCCAGCCAGCCATTCCGCTGTCGGCCCCGCTCCCTCTTGACCGCCCCGAAGGTAATGCAGGAGGATGCCCGTCGCCACCGCCGCGTTGAGACTTTCCGCCCGGCCGACGCCCGGGATGGTGAGCGCCCGGTCCAGGCGCTGCCGCCAGAAGGGGCTGAGACCGTGGGCCTCACTGCCCACCACCAGGGCCCAGTCATTGCCGGGCAGGGCCGCCGCAGTCAGGGGCGCTCCGTCCAGCACGGCGCCCATGAGGGTGGTGTTGCCCGCGGCCAGGCGGTCGGCCAGGGACGGCAGCGCCCCCTGCCAGAGGGTCGGCAGATGGAAATGGGCACCGGCGCCGGCCCGGAGTACTTTGGGACTGGTGACATCGGCGCTGTCAGCGCTCACCCACACCGTGGGCAGGCCGAACCAGTCCGCGGTGCGCAGCAGCGTGCCCAGGTTGCCTGGATCGGCGATGGCGTCCAAGATCAGGATGGGGGGCTGGAGCAGGCGCTGGGCATCGGGGGCCAGGCGGGGCTGGGCCACCACGGCAAAGACGCCCTGGGGGTGGCGGGTCTCGGCCAACTGCTCGGCCTGGGTGCCGGTGAGGTCGGTGGGCGGCAACCCCCGGCGCTGGAGGGCCGACTTGAGCGGGAGCGCGGCCGGGGACGCGGCGAAGGCCTCGGTCCAGAACAGCTGGGCCACCTCGGCATCGGAGCCCAGGGCCGCGCCCACCAGCCGGGCCCCTTCCACCAGGGCCTGACCCTGGGCGTGGCGGTGCTTTTTCAGCCGCAGGGCGCGGAGGTCTTTAAGGGCGCGGTGGGTGAGGGGCATGGGGCGTCAGGAGCGGGGCAGAGCTGCGCCGGGGACGGCGGTGCTGCTTCGGTCACCCGGATCGGGCAAGGTATCTACGACGCAGTTTGCAAACCTAGCTGCACCTTTACGACACGCTCCACCTGGTACATGTCAGCGGCCGATAAACTGCCGGCATTATCCATAAGCCGCAGCTTACTTACGGTGGTGAGCTGGTCAGCCATGGCTTTATTCTGTTTGTCCTTGACGACGACGAGCGCCTCACTGGGATAAACCCGGCCGGTTTTGGATGAAAGGGGAACAACCTGCACGCGATTGAGATATTTGTTGGCGGCGTCATTGCTGATAATCACAGCCGGTCGCCTTTTCCTGATCTCACCGCCTACGGACGGTTCGAAGTTCACCCACCAAACCTCACCGCGCTTCACGGCGCACGTCTCCTACCGTGGCTTCGGCCCATTCCAGAGCTTCAGCTTCACGCTCCTCGTCCAAGGCCATCTGCTGGTAACCGGCGGCTAAATCCTTATCGATGACATGGGGACGCACGAGGTCTTCAATGAAGCGGCTTATGCGGCGGCGGCCGATCTGCGCATGCAGGCCTTCGTAGACCTTCTCATCAATGGTGAGGGTCAATTTCTTTTGCATGTTGCACCTTTGCATTCACTATACGTATACTACACGTATATTAAGACGTTGTAAGGCAGGAACCAAGAGGTGCGTGAAAATCTCAGCCGCAGGGCGCGGAGGTCTTTCAGGGGACGGTGGGTGAGGGGCATGGGACGTCAGGAGCGGAGCAGCCCCTGGACGTGCTCCACCAGCCCCGCCAGCGGCACCTCCGTCTGCTTGCCACCGGCCATCGGTTTGACGCTACAGGCCTGGTGGGCGAGCTCCTCCTCCCCGAAGATGACCGCCACCCGGGCGGCGGCCCGGTTGGCCTCCCGCAGCTGGGCCCTGGCGCTGCGGCGCAGAGTCTCCAGGATTACGCTGAACCCGGCCGCCCGCAGGTCACTGGCGGCCTTCATGGCCGGGAAACGCGCCGCCTCGGCGAGGACCACCACGGCCACGTCCAGGGATGGGGACGCAATCTGGGCGCGCAGCCCATCTCCGGCGGCCAGCAGGAGACGCTCAATACCGGCGGCAAAGCCGGTGGCGGGAATGTCGGGGCCGCCCAGCTGCTGCACGAGGCCGTCATAGCGGCCGCCACCGCAGAGGGCGTCCTGAGCGCCCAGCTGCGGCGCGGTGATCTCAAAGATGGTGCGGGTGTAGTAGTCCAGGCCGCGGACCAGGCGGGGGGCGTCCTCAAAGGGGATGTCCAAAGCCTGGAGGCCGGCGCGCACCTCGTCATGGTGGCGAATGTCTTCGGGGGACAGGTAGTCGGCCAGGGACGGGGCGTGCTGCTCCATGAGGGCGCGGGTCTCCGGGGCCTTGCTGTCGAACAGGCGCAGGGGATTGCGTTCCAGGCGCTGCCGGTCGAGGCCGACCAGCTGGTGGGCAAAGGGGGTCAGCGCCGCGCGCAGCTGTTGCAGGTAGGCGCCCCGGCTTGCGGGCGTGCCAATGGTGTTCAGGTGCACGGTGAGGCCGTGGGGCTGGAAGCGGGCGCATAGGTCGTAGGCCAGGGCGATGATCTCCACGTCCTGTTCCGGGTGTGGCGAGCCCAGCGCCTCGGCGCCGAACTGGTGGAACTGACGCAGGCGGCCTTTCTGGGGCCGCTCCTGACGGAAAAGCCGGTCCAGATAATAGAGCCGGGCGAGGGGCGCTTCCCGGTCGAGGTGGTTCTCAATGTAAGCCCTTACGACGGGCGCGGTAAGTTCGGGTTTGAGGGTGAGGTGCTTGCCGCCCTGGTCCTCCAGGGAGTACATCTCCTTATGGACGATGTCGGTCTCCTGCCCCACGCTCCGGACAAACAGCTGGGTAGGCTCGAAAGCCGGTGTGCGGATTTCCTGGTAGCCATAGGCCGCCGAGACGGTATGCACCAGCCCCTCGGCATGACGCCAGAGGGGCGTTTCGGCGGGCAGCAGGTCCCGCATCCCCCGGACGCGCCTGACGGGCTCGGCTATGGGCCGCCCTTTGCCAACGGGCTGCGCACCGGCAGCGGGTCACGGGACAAGCTAGATGGGCATTTCATCGGGGGGGGAGTCCCACGCCTGCAGCGTTGAGATAACCTGCCCCGCAGTTTCGCTGTCCAAGAGCGCGCTACGCAGATCACTCTCGCCCAGGAGCTTGCTGATGCGGCCCAGGGTCTTGAGATGGCTGTCGGGCTGATCCGCGGGGCTAACCAGCAGCACAAAGATGTGGCACAGGGCACCGTCAACGGCCTTGAAATCGATGCCCCCGGGAGAGATGCCCACCACCAGGGCCAGGTCCTTCACGTTGGGACTGAGGCCGTGGGGCAGCGCCACCCCTTTGCCCACACCGGTGCTCATGCGGCGTTCGCGCTTAAGGATGGAATCGAGGGTGGCATCGGACGCGTCAATGATGTGCAGCATCTGCAGGGGCATGAGCAATTCCCTGAGAGCGCCTTCCCTGCCGGTGGCGCGCATGGGCAGGACGATAAGCTCCTCGGAGAGGTGGGATGCGATGCTACTCATCTGCGCGGGCGAAGTTTGTCTCAATCCAGCTCAATTTCAAGTGTTTTGATCGCGCGGCGAAATTCTCCGGCCGGGGGACCAGCGCTTACACGCCAAAGAAACTTTGCTGGCCTCCCCGGGACTCATACTTGATATCCTTGAGGTCGGCATCCCGGACGTTAATGCGCAGCAGAAAACCCCGCCCAAACCCTGAGGGTGTCCAGCTGAAGGCGAACTCCCAGCAGTGCAGCTGGCGATACAGCTGCAGGTCGTGGCCGATGAGTTCCTGCTTGAGGGCGTCGAAGTGCGCAGTATAGCGCAGCTTCCAGCCGGGCCCGATATTGATCTTGAAATCTCCGTCCAGCCGGAACGATTCACGGCGGGGAGCATCGAGGGCGGGGTTCAGGCTGTAGCGCAGCCGCAGGGTCGCTTCCCACAGATTTCCCGTGGCCATGGTGGGTTCCAGCACCCGGCGGCGGAGCGAGAACTGCCCCTCCAGCTCGTCTTCGGCCTGGAGCGAGTCGGCCACCGTGTCCAACTCCTCCGGCGGTGGTTTCCCGGCCCGAAAAAAGCGCTCGCCAGCCAGCCGCAGGGTGGAGCTGGCATTCACGCGTGAGAGCCGCGGCACTGAGAGGAGCTGGTTGAGGCGGCGGTTGTTGGCATCCCGGCGGTAAAAATCGTGCTCCAGTGAGATGTCCAAGCGCAATTTTTGCAGGAAGGGCGAGCGGAAACTGGATCGAATGGGGGCCAGCTTGAGGCTGTCGGCGGTGAAATTGTAGCTGCTGCCCAGATTCCAGGTGAGGAGGTTGGTCTTGACCTCCTCCCCGTCGATGATCCGCTTGGCCTGAAACAGGTTGGATACGGACATGCTGATAGACTGGCTCTCCCCGCTGGGCGTGCGGCTTACAGGGGACCCCTGGAAGCGGTCGAACACTGCTCCACTGATGCTACGCTGGAAATAGCCAAAATCGTAGCCCAGCAGGGGCCGGGAAAAATCGGGGCTAAAGCTGTAGGAGACGGACGGCTTGATGACGTGGCGCACCGATTCCAGCGAACCGATATTGATGGGCAACAGGCCGTACACCGTGGTACGGGCCGACAGGGAAACCCGGCCGGTATGGCGCAGCGCGAATTCGTCGATTTCATCGTAAATGATGGCGTTCTTGGAATCCCTGAGGAATTCCCCGCTGGCATCGAAAGCGGCTCGCCGAAAGCTGGGGGTGATGTCCTGATTGATGCCCAGGCTGAGGTTCATGTTGACGTAGCGGAGCAGGTTCTGCTGGGCCTGGATACTGTATCTGTTCCGCGCCCAGGTCCGGTTCGACGTCTGATGCTCGCCGGGTTTCGGCCAGAAGAGCGAGTCGGGACCCACACCAAGGGTCTCAGCCTCCCAGAACACGCTCTGGAGGTTATTCAGGCTGCCGTTGAAGGACCAGTAGAAGTTGTGATACCAGCGGGGCGCCGCCCCCTTGGCCGGTTTGAGCAGAGCGCTGCGGTTGCGGCCCAGGGTGAGCCGGGGGAGGACGCGGGACTTCTCCTGAATGCGTTGGCCCAGGCTGTCGGGACGGGTGTCGAGGCGGCCCTGCGCCTGGAGATCGTAGCGCTCCTGGAAGGCCAGGGTAAAGCGGGTGGGCGACCCCGGCCAGCTCTTGCTGTAGCTGGCGTTGGACACGGCCTGCTGGGTGAGCCTCGTTCGACGGTCCAGCCCGTGCTGGCGAAAGATGCCGGGGTCGGACACGAAGCGGACGTTCACATTGAGCCGCTGGGTGGGATCGATGGTGTGGTTGTGCCGCCAGGCGGCGCTCCACTTGGTGGATACTTGCTGCGTGAACAGGTTGGCGATATTGTCGTCATCCACGAGCCGGAAGGCGGTGGCATCCAGCTGGCCGCTAAATCGATAGCGCCGGTTGTACCTGAAGCGCCCCCGGGTACGCACGCCTTTTTGGTCAAAGAGGTCCACCCAGCCCGTGGCGTCCAGGTAGGGGCCCAGCGCCCGGAAATAGCCCAGGCCTTCCAGGTAACGGCCATCGCGGCTGCTGTTGCCGTAGCTGGGCATGATCCAGCCGCTGCGCCGGCCCCCCGACTCGTTGGGAAAGACCACAAACGGCAGCCCCAACACCGGCACGTCCATCAGGTACAGGATGATGGGCTTGGCGATAACCTTATCGCCCTGGAGCATTTTCATGCGGCGGGCAGCGAAATAGAAATGGGGCCGGTCCAGGCTGCAGGTGGTGTAAAGGCTGCGCTGAACATAGAAGATGTCATCGGGGTAGCGGTGCACCAGCTCCCCGTGGTAGTGCCCGTTCTCCAGCTGGGTGCGCCCCCTGACCACGCGCCCGGCCTCGGTGAGCAGGTTGAACTCCATGACGTCGCCATACATGGGCTCCCGTCCGGTCTGATAGAGGGTGGGCCGCTCATCGAAGGCCCCCTCGGCGCGCAGCAGGTTGTCCTGCCAGGTGACCTCAAGATGCCCGGCGGCCAGGCCGTTCTCCTTGTAGTCCACGCGGGCACCGCGCTCCAGGTAGGTCACTTCTCCCGCGATATCGTAGTCGATGTACTCGGCGCGGTAAACGACCACCGTATCGACATCGGAGTTGCCGCGTCGTGGCTCGAAGCGGCCCCGGGCGCCCCCTTTAACGGTAATCCGCACCAGCTTGCTGTCCTGGTCGAAGCGGAGGGTCAGGGTATCGCCGGAAGCATGATTGACCCCCTGAAGCACGGAGTCCTCAACCACGTGGTACAGGGACGAAGCCATGCCCAGCAGCTGCAAGCGGGCCAGACGGTCCCCGCTGAAATCGGCCACCATCATGCGGCTGGTGAAAAGATCGATAAACTCCTGCCAGTCGCTGGGCGGGGCTGAGAGATAGCCCCGAATGACGGCAGTGGCCTCGGCGCCATCCTCCACCAGCGACCGCCGCAATTCATCATCCTCGTAGGTCATGCGAATGTGGGCGCCGCGCAATTCCCGGTCAGCTTCTTTGATTTCGGCGTCGCCACGGAGGTCCAGCAGCCCGGCAAGGTCGCGATAGGTCATGCGCTGGGCCGTCACGCGGCGGTCCGCTTCCACAAGGGAGACGCCACCCGTGGCATCAAAAGAGGCCCCGCGCAGGCCATCGGTTTTCACATAGCGGAACTCCTGGGCATCGAGCCGGCGGAGGCCCTGTATCATGGTGACATTCCGCAGCGCCTCGCCTGAATCGAGTTCGGTCCAGTAGGTCAGCTCCCGGCAGGTGATAATTTGATCCCCCTGCTCAAACCGGACGTTTCCCAAGGCGTGGAGCCGGTCATCAGGATTGTGGAACACGAGCGAGTCGCAGGTGAGGCGCTCACCGGGGCGGATCATGATGACGTTCCCCGAGAGGTGGGTGCGATCGGCCTTGCGGAAAAAGACCGCCCGGTCGGTGTTGAGGGTCATGGCCCCCTTCTGGAAGCGGACGTTGCCGGACAGTATCTCCCGCTCGCGTCCGCCTGCGCCGGTGCGCTCGAGCAGGTCGGCCGATAGCAGGCGCAGGCGCTCGTCCGGGGCTGCGGGCCGGGCGGGGCTGCCCAGCGCCCCCAGCAGCAGTAGAACTAGTAGCGGCCGCCCCACAGCTTCTCCAGCCGCTGCCGGATGAATTGCTCATGGCCCTGATCGGTGGGCCGGTAGAACGCCTCCGCAGCCATCCCGGCGGGGAAATAGTCGGCCGCGACGAAGTGCCCGGGCTCATTGTGGGGATAGGCGTAGTCCTTGCCGTAGCCCTCCGCGGCCATGAGGTCGGTGGGGGCGTTGCGCAACGGCAGGGGCACGGTCTGGGCCCCGTCGGCCCGCACCCGCTGGGTGGCCCCTTGGAGGGCGGCATGGGCCGCATTGCTCTTGGGCGCCGACGCCAGATAGGTAGTGACCTGGGCCAGGATAAGCGCCGCCTCCGGCATGCCCACCAGATGGACGGCCTGCATCCCGCTGGTGGCCAGCACCAGGGCCTGGGGATCGGCGTTACCGATGTCTTCCGAGGCCAGGATAACCAGCCGCCGGGCCATGAACTCGGGCTTCTCGCCCCCTTCCACCATGACGGCCAGCCAGTAGATGGCGGCATCGGGGTCGCTGCCCCGTACCGATTTGATGAACGCCGAAATAGTGTCGTAATGGTAGTCGCCGGCCCGGTCGTACAGCAGGCTGCGCTGCTGGAGGGCCTCTTCGACGGCAGCCTTGGTGAGTGTGATACGCTCAGCGGCGCCCTGCTGCCCCACGGCAATATCCAGGGCATTGAACATCTTACGGGCGTCGCCACCGGCGGAATCCACCAGCAAGGTTTTGACCCCCTCATCAAGGGCGATCTCCTTCCGGGACAGGACGATATCCTCTGCCAGGGCGCGGTCCAGCATGACCGTCAGCTGCGGGGGGGTATAGGGCGGCAGACGGATGACGCGGCTGCGGGAGAGCAGCGGGCCGATCACCTCGAAGCTGGGGTTCTCCGTCGTGGCGCCAATGAAAATGATGGTGCCGTCCTCCACCGCGTGCAGCAGAGTGTCCTGCTGGGCCTTGTTAAAGCGATGAATCTCATCGATAAACAGAATGGTCCGGCGCCCCAGCTCACGATTGCTCCTGCCCAGCTCCAGGATGGCACGGATGTCCTTGACTCCCGCCGCTACTGCGGAGAACTCGTGGAACGCGGCCTGGGAGTGCCGTGCCAGCAGCTTGGCCAGGGTGGTCTTCCCGGAGCCGGGCGGGCCCCAGAAGACCAGCGAGAAGAGCGTGTCGGTCTCCAGCGCCTTTTGCAACAGGCGGCCGGGCCCCAGCAGCTCCTCGTGGCCCACGAAGTCCTCCAGGGTGGTGGGGCGCACCCGGTCGGCCAGCGGCGGCAGGTTGTGCTGGTCCCCCTGTTGAAAGAGGGAGGGGTCGTGGGACTTAGTGGTCATATTCAATCGCTGCCGGGGACGGTGGGCTGGTCGCTGGCGACCTGGGTCTGGGTGAACCAGATCAGCGCCTGGGCCATGGCCAGAAAGCGGCCATCCTGTGTTCCCCGCCAGAGCACGCCGAGATTGGAGGGGTGGCCGTTCAGCGACCGCACCGCTCCCGTCAGAATCATATCGAACTCGGGCATGCCCCGCACGTTACGGGCCAGGACCAGGGCCACCAGCTCGAATGTGGGCACCTGGTAGGCGGCCAGTTCCATCGGTCCTGAGGCGAAATTCCCATCCTCTAACTGATTCTCGAGGAGATAGTTCAATCCGGCGGTGACAGCGCCCCGCACCCGCCGGCGCTGAGGGTGGTCTTCCACCAGCGCTTCTTCCAGCGACAGCAGCGCCTCGGTAATGATGGCGTGACGATCGCTGGATAGCGGCCCGGGGTCGCTCCAGCTGCCGTTGGGCAGTTGCCGGTTGATGATGAGCAGCCCTCCGTCCAGGGCGCGCTTAACCAGCTGCACTTCATGGGTCGCCCGGTAGTGCTCCAGGACGGCCGCCAGGACCAGCCCATGATGGTAGGGCGAATCGTCCTGCGGACGGGCCTGTAGCCAGTCCAGGGCGCGCTGGGCGGCCAGCACATAGCGGGGATTGTCCAGCACCCGGTAGCCCAGGCTCAGGGCGCGACCGGCCAGCGCCGTGGGGATGACGCTGTTCACCGAAACCACGCCCCGGTTGGTGGAGTAGAGCGGCCAGGCGCCCTCGTCCACCTGCCGCATGAGCAGCCAGTTGAGTCCCAGACCGATGCGGTCCACCGTCACCGAGTCGGCCAGTCCAGCCTCCAGCAGCTGCAGCAGCCCCATGACGTGGCGAGCCGACACGCGCACCAGCGGGTGATCGGCGGGGTAGGGCCGAGTGGGCCAGTCAGCGTAGCCCAGCCCCCAGCTGCCGTCGCCGTTGTACATGGCTTCACTGTGCACCGCCGTGCCGTCCCAGTAGCGGGCCATGGTGAGGGTGTCCAGGGGCGGGTGGTAGACAGCCTTGAAGGCCAAGGCATCGTGACGGGCGTAGGCGGTCTGGCCCCCAGCCACGGACACCATCAGGAGCCAACCGAAAATGCGGTTCATTGCGGAAAAGTTACACGGGCGGGGGGCCAATGGCTAGGGCTGATGGGGCGCCCTTCCGTGGGCCCCACCTTTTCCTTTTTCCGTTCCGCTGGCTGGCCTACATTCCCGCCGCGATGTGGCCCCTCCGTTCGTCCGCTCACGCCCCCTTGATCATGGCTCTTGCGCTCCTGGCAACCGGCTGTGCCGGACCACGCACGGCCCACCGGCCCACGGCCTTGCGCATCAGCTACGCCTATGCCTTTCTGGCGCTCCGCGCCGAGCGGGTACAGGGCGAAGATCTGCAGCGGGCCAGAGCTCTGCGCAAGCGGGCGGGCAGGCATTATATGCGTGCCCTGGAGCAGGGGCTGGCCCGCCTGGAGCGGCGGCACCCCGGCTTCACGGCCCAGCTGTCCCGCAACCCCGGCGAGGCGGTGGCTGTCACGACCCTGGTGGACGTGCCCCTGCTCTACTGGACCGGCGCCGCCCTGGGGACCGCCATCAGCGTGTTTAAGGACCGCCCCGAAATGCTCATCCGGCTGCCCGAGATCGGCGCCCTGGCCTTCCGGGTGACGGAACTCCAGCCCGGCTACCTGGACGGGGCCGCTTACGAGCTACTGATGCTGTACGAGGCGGGGCGGCCGGCCATGATGGGGGGCTCGCTGGCCCTGGCCAAGCACTATTATGAACGGGCCCTGACCTATTCCCAGGGCAACAGCGTCAGCCTCTTTGTGGGCTACGGCGAGTCCATCAGCGTGCAGGAACAGGACCGGGAGACTTTCGTGCGGATGCTGGAGCGGGCGCTGGAGGTCAAGGCGGGCGGAGTGGCCAATCGCCTGGCCAGGCGGCGGGCACGGTGGCTGCTCCAGCGCGCGGACGACCTGTTCATCCTGTGAACCTCCCGTGGTGACAAATGGCTAAGCTAGCTCCGTCCGTGGCGCTCTGTTGGGCCCTCCTTGCCACGGGCGGCTCAGCAGCCGGTGGGCGCCCCGTGACGATCAAACTGGCGACCCTAGCCCCCGCTGGGTCGCCCTGGCACCAGGTCCTGGAGGAGATTGCCCAGGACTGGCGGGAGCTGTCGGGCGGGCAGGTGCGGCTGAAGATCTACGCCGGCGGCATCGTGGGCGACGAGAGCGACATGGTGCGGAAACTGCGCATCAACCAGATTCAAGCCGCCGCCCTCACTGCCGAAGGGCTGAGCTACATCGACCGGGGCATCTACGCCCTGTCCCTGCCGCTGCTGGTAAAAGACTACCAGGAACTGGACTGGATCAGGGCCCGGGTGGAGCCGGAGCTGCGCAGCCGCTACGAAGCCAAGGGCTTCATGGTGTTGGCCTGGGCCGATGTGGGCTGGGTCTACTGGTTCACCCGTGAACCGGTGCGCACCCCCGACGACCTGCGCCGGCAGCGCATTTTCACCTGGGCCGGCGACCCCCACTCGCCCCGGCTGTGGAAAGCGGCGCGTTTCCAGGCGGTGTCGCTGTCGGCGGTGGACGTGCTGCCGGGGTTGCAGACCGGCCTTATCGACGCAGTGGACAGCTCGCCCCTTACGGTGGCCACCTTCCAGTGGTTCGGCATCGCCAAGTATATGACCGACCTGCCGTGGGCGGCCCTCACCGGCGCCATCATCATCAGCCGTGCGGCGTGGGAGCGCATCCCGGCGGAGCTGCGGCCCCGGCTGCTGGCGGCGGCCGAAAATCGGGCCCGACGCATCAAGGATGAAATCCGCTACAGTGACGCCGACGCGGTGGCCGTCATGCAGACCTACGGGCTGACCGTGGTAAATCTATCGCCCAGTGAGCGGGCCGAGTGGCACGACCTCATCGACACGTACGGCCGCCAATTGCGGGGCACCCTGGTGGACACCGCCATGTATGACCGGGTGCAGGCGCTGAAGCGGGCCTTGCCCGGCATGGATCGTGAGCGCCCCTGACATGGACTGCCTGACCCTCAAGCAGTATGCGGCCACTGCCGGTGGCACGGTCCGGCGCGGCCTTGACCTCGCAGGGGATTGGACCTTGGTGACCATATTGGCCGTGATGGTGACCTTTCCCGTGGCCGAGGTCATTTGGCGTGAGCTGTTCAGGTCGGGCATCAGCGGATCCATCGTCACCGTGCAGCACCTCACGCTCTGGATCGGCTTCGTGGGGGCCATGCTGGCGGCGCGGGATGGGCGTCTGCTTTCGCTTACCGGTGACAGCAGCTGGCTGCCGGAACGGTGGAGCACCGCGGCGGGGATTCTCGCGGGCGTGGTGTCGGTGGGCGTCACCGTGGCCCTGCTGGTGGCCAGCTTACACCTGGTGGCCGTGGAACGGGCCTTCCCCCGGACGGTGCTCGGCCCGATCCAGGTCTGGATGGCCCAGGCGGTGATGCCGGTGGGCTTCGCCGTCATCGCCTGGCAGCTCCTGCGCCGCAGCAGCAGCCGCTGGGACCACCGGCTGATCGTCGTGGCGGGGGTGGCACTCCTGGCGTGGCTGGGTATGGGCCTGGAGTGGCAGGGCGGCGCGGCCCTTTATGTGGGTTTCGCCGGACTGTTACTGGCGGTCATTCTGGGGTCGCCCATTTATGTGATCCTGGGTGGCGCCGCCGTGCTGCTGTTTTGGAATGTGGGCGGCGTGCTGGCGGCCATCCCTGCAGAGACCTACCGCATCGTGGTCCATCCCATGCTGCCTACCATTCCGCTGTTTACGCTGGCAGGCTTCTTTTTCGCCGAGGGCGGCGCCTCCCAGAGGCTGGTACGCGTTTTCAGGGCCTGGTTTGGCTGGATACCGGGCGGAACACCGGTGGTGGCCGTGTTGGTGTGCGCCTTTTTTACCTCATTCACTGGGGGGTCCGGCGTCACCATTCTCGCCATGGGCGGGCTCCTGTTCCCCATGCTCTTGAAGGAGGCTTACTCGAAAGACTTTTCCACCGGCCTGCTCACAGCCTCGGGCTCGCTGGGCCTGCTGTTTCCCCCCAGCCTGCCGGTAATCCTCTACGGCATCCGTTCCCAAACCCCCATTGACCGGCTCTTCCTGGCGGGGCTCCTCCCGGGGCTGTTGCTCATGGCTCTGCTGGCCGCCTGGGGAGTCCGGCAAGGGCTGGTGGGCCAATCCCGACGCACGCCTTTCCGATGGCGCGAGGCGTTGGCGTCGGTGTGGGTGGCCAAATGGGAAGTATTCACGCCGCTGATTGTGCTGGTGGGGCTGTTCGCCGGCATCGCCACCCTGGTGGAGACAGCGGCCATCACGGCCATCTATGCCTTTATCATCCAGGTCTTCGTCTATCGCGACCTACGGCTGACCCGACAGGTCATCCCTACCATGGTGAACTGCGCCACCCTGGTGGGCGGGGTGCTTATCATCCTGGGAGTGGCCATGGGCCTGACCAGCTACCTGGTTGACGCCGAGGTACCCACCAGAGCATTGGCGTGGGTCCAGGCCCATATCCATTCCAAGCTGGTCTTCCTGCTGGCGCTCAATGCCGGCCTGTTGCTGGTGGGCGCGCTCATGGACATCTTCTCAGCGATTATTGTTGTGGTGCCGCTGATTGCGCCTATGGGGCTGGCATTCGGCATCGACCCGGTGCACCTGGGCATTATTTTCCTGGTGAATCTGGAGCTGGGCTACCTGACGCCGCCGGTGGGCATGAACCTGTTCCTGAGCAGCTACCGCTTCGAGATGCCGCTGCCCGCTGTCTACCGCTCGGTGGTGCCCTATCTGATCATCCTGGCCGTGGGCGTGCTGCTCATCAGCTACGTGCCGGCTATTACGCTCACGATTCCAAACCTGCTGGGGCGCTAACAAGACCGGCCGGCGCGTCCCGGCGCCCAAGCTCCCGGTCAGTCCATCCAGCCAGTCCACCACCTTTGCCATCGCCCCCGTGATGTTGGCGGCGTTGGCGGCCTGGCTGGCGGCATCCTTTTTGCGGCTCAGCTGCAGGCCGTGGTCGCCGTTCACCACCGTGACCGCGACCTGGTGACCGGCGCCGCGTACATAGGCCTCCATCATTGGCAGCGCGTTCAAAGGGTCGCTGTTGCCCGTCAGCAGGTACACCGGCCGCTGCTCTGCCCTGAGACCGGGGTAGTGCTTGTCACCGCTGGCTGCGTCCCTGAATACGGGCGTCAGCAGGATAACGGCGGCGACTTTGGGGCGGGAGCGGAACACCCGGTAGGCCACGGCGGCCCCCAGTGATTTGCCCGCCAGCACAATCGGCTGCGCCGCCACACGGGGCAGTCCCTCGGCGTAGGCCAAAACCCCCTCCAGGTCCGCTACCTCCCGGGCACGGTTGCCCGATGCCCGGCCCCCGGCGGCGGTGTAGCGCCAATCAAAGCGTAGCGCCGCCCAGCCGGCCGTCACGGCGTGGTCGGCCAGTGCGGCGATGAGGGCGCCTTCCTTGGGGTAAGCTGAGCCCGGGGCGATAATGAGCAGGGGGACCGGGCTATTCCCGGGCGGATAGGCGATCAGCGCCGGTACCTCACCGCCCTGGGGCAGCACGATGGCGACCCAATCAGCCAGCGGGCAAGCCTGGCCGGGGTATCATGAGCAGCGCCGGCACCTGCCGATAGTCCTCTTCCTGAGCCAACAGCCGTTTAGCCAGCGTCAGGCAGCGGTGTACGCCGTCGAATATAAAAAAGGAACCCTCCGGCGACTGCTCGCGCTCCTCATCTGTCGCCGGCGCCAGCATGAGGGTGCCAAAGCGCTCGTAGTCGAACTCGTCGTCCATATAGCGGCACTTGCCGAAATAGTCAGGGTCGTGCTCCACCGGCGACAGTCCCAGATCAGCCGTCAGCTTTTCAAACGTCCATTTGTTCACCAGGAGCCGTGCCGCCACCTCGCCCAGGGTACGCCCCTCATCAGCGGGTGTGAGGAGCCGGCTGCCGTCGGCTTCCGGCCAGATGAGCGACAGGAAGCGCTCGTCATCCTGGAGGTGGACCTGATAGAGTTCCCGGGCCTCACCGAGGGCATCATCCACCTTGGGGTCCAGATGGTGGAGCCCGGCCCGGGTCGCGTCCAGCAGTTCAACCGCCTGAGGCCAGGTCATGCGGGTCATGCTGGGGCTTTTAGCCATCTTCCTCCTGGTGAAAAAAGTCCGCCTTCAGGGCTTCAATGAGGTCGGCCTTGTGCGCAGAATCCGCTTCCCACCACGGTTCCGCTGCCTGCAGAACCCGGACGGCGGTCTGGGTGCGTTCACCAAAGAAGATTTCATTCAGCGCCAGCAGGCTCATGAACTCGGCGTGGACATCGGCGATATTGCAGCGCGTTACCGAGGATTCCTTGAGCATTTTGGAGATGATGCCCACGGCCTTAGTGGGGTCCTCCGCCGTCTTGGCCATGGCCGTGAGAAAACTCCTGGTGTAGTTTTTCTCCTGCCCGATGACCGCGGTACTCTTGCCCATGAGGCTCACCGTACGCTCGATGAGTTCGATACGCTTCTGCGTCAGGTCATAGCCGGTCTGCTCAGCCCAGAGCGCCTTTTGAACGAGCATGGCGCCCCACACGGCCCCGCCGAAGGCCAGGATCCCTGAAATGATCGCCAGAAAAAGATTGTATTTCAGGGTGCTGAATAGATTTCCCAGGCGCGACGGCCGTCGCGGCTCCGTCCTGGCCGGTTGCTGCGCCGGGGCATCCTTGCCGGCCGGTCTAATTTCTCCCTTGGCTGTCTTACTCATAACGTCCTCACTGTCCATCCTGTGGATGTAATCGAGCCTCGCATTATTGGTCTCTCACAGCCTGTACCGGGCCGCGTCATCATCGCGAGACGGTGACCGAAGCTAGCCCCACGCGCGTGGAATAGCAATGTGCCGCCCGTGCGCGGCGGTGGTCAGGATACGTTATTTAGAGGGGTCTCTGGTTCCGCCATGGCCACCTTACTCTCCACAGTCTGATGCTGCGGCAGCGGGGCCCAGGCGACGCGCCGGGTAGCAGCTGTTTATCCGGCGCCCTGATTCAGCGCGACATTCAGCAGCCTCGCTGTGGCAACTGGCTGCCTCGGGGTGAGTTTCATGCGGGGGTAGCGCTGCTTGATCGGTCAAATATCAGCTTAGCCTACCAGCCAGCTCCGCAATCTTGCGGGCCATATTTATGTCCCTGGCCGTGACCCCGCCCGCATCGTGGCTGGTGAGAATAACGTCCACGGCACCCCACCTCAGCACCAGGTCGGGATGGTGATTGGCCTCCTCGGCCAGGAGGGCCACCTGCTGGACGAAAGCGGCACCATCGAGATAAGCGGCAAAGGCGATGGTGGTGCGGAGCGCAGCACCACCATGCGTCCAAGTGGGCGACTCCGTGAGAAACGCCTCGATTTCAGACGGCGGAAGCTTGTGCGGCCGGGGGGCGGAACCACTCTCTGCGGTCAAAGTACGGGCCTCCTCTAAAAGACGTTGTTGGCCAGTTCATGCCGGATCGACCCCACCCGCGCCATGAATTGGGGGTCGGCGTTCATCTTGTGCTCAACAGTCCGGCAGGCGTGAATGACGGTGGAATGGTCGCGTCCGGCGAAATGAAGCCCGATGGTCACGAGCGATGCGCCGGTGAGCTCCCGGGCCAAAAACATGGCGACCTGCCGGGCCAGGGCGAGATCCGCGCGGCGCCCCTTGCCGATGAGATGGTTCTCGCGAAAGTCAAACTCGTCCGAGATGACCTTGATGACCTCATCAACGGTGACATTCTTGGCGGCATTTTTGCCCAGTATCTGCTGGACCACCTGCCGGGCCATTTCCAGATTGATCTCCTGGTTACGCAGGGAGCTGTAGGCCAGGAGCCGGATGAGGGCCCCCTCCAGGTCCCGCACATTGGACTTGATGCAATGAGCAATATACTCCGTGATCTCGTAGGATATATCGAGGCCGTCTTGCTCGGCCTTGTGCAGCAGAATGGCGATGCGCGTCTCCAGGTCGGGCGGATGGATATCGACGACCAGGCCGGCCTGAAAACGGGAGATCAGGCGGTCCTGCAACCCGGAGAGCTCGCTGGGAGGGCGGTCGAGGGTCATGACAATCTGCTTGCCGCGCTGGTAAAGGTCGTTAAAAGTGTGGAAAAACTGCTCCTGGGTCTGCTCCTTTTTCTGGAAGAATTGAATATCGTCCACCAGCAACATATCCACACTGCGATAGTATTTGGAAAATGACGTGGTGCGGTTCTTCTGGATGGATGAAATAAAGTCCAAGGTGAACTTCTCGCTGGTGACATATACTACGCGGGTGTCGGCATCCTGGGCCAACATATGATTGCCCACAGCCTGAAGCAGATGGGTCTTGCCCAACCCCACCCCGCCATAGATCACCAGCGGGTTGAACAGGTTTTTTTGCAGGCCATCACAAACGGACTGGGCCGCCGCCTTGGCGAACTGATTCCCGGCGCCCTCAATAAAGTTTTCAAAGGCGTAACGGCGGTTCAGTTGCGACTGGCGCGAAAAGCCGTTCCCGCGCTCAATTTCCGTCGGCAAGATGGGCGCAGGCTCATCCGCCAGACCTTCGCCCAGAACCACGCTGTACTGTACCTGGAGGTCCCTGCCGGTAGCCTGCTTCAGGGCCGCCACAATGATGGGCCGATAGTGGGCATCGAGCCACTCATAATAGAACTGGCTCGGCACCTGGAGGGTCAGCTGCGAGTCCTGCAGGTTGGCCACCTTGAGCGGTTCAAACCAGGTCTGAAAGGTTTGGGTGGCGACCCGATCTTTAATGAGTGAAAGGCAATTTTGCCAAACGGCAGAGGTGTCCAACAGTACTCAGTCAGTTAACTATTAAATTTGAAAGCGAGCCTAGCGGCCGGCAAGTTATCCACAGGTTGTCCACACTCACCGATCACGCGTTTGAAGTTGAACCGCGGCCACGCAGGCAGTCAAGTTAATTGTGGCGCGAGGCCGATTATTTTGCCCGTCAGGGGCGATTTGCACCCCAGATCTCGCGGGCTAAGACGGCTACTGCAGGGGGGCGGTGGAAAAGCTGTCCCGGAGGCTGGCCACCAGCTCCTGGTCGGTCAAATCGAGGATGGGCGTCGTATCGTACTGCTCAAAGTAAAGCGCGGGCGCCAGGCCGGCGGGCAGAGCCAGCGCCTCCTGTATGCGCCGGTCGCTGGGCACAAAACCGCGCAGCAGCAGCCGTTTCACCGTCTCGGCGATGGTTCCCTGCAACCCGCAGACAAAAACGACGCAGTTGGCCGGCGCGATGTAACCCGGCTCGAATCCCAGGCGCTGCTCCAGGTCCGCCAACTTCTCAGCCTCGAAAAAGGCCTCCACCCGGCCGGTGTCACCCTGCCAATCAGGGTGCAGATGGGGGCGACTTATGGATGGAAAATAGCGCGGCGCCACAGGATTCAGCAGCGCCTCCAGTTCCGCGCTGTAGGCCAGATCGGTGGGGTGGCTGGCCCCGTGCAGCAGCACATAGTTGGGGGCTTTGCCAGGCTCAAATTCGCCCTGCCAGGACGCTTGCAGCACCATGGCCACAAAGGGCGCCAAGCCCGTTCCGGCCGCCACAAACAGGCGCAGCCGGTGGTCGTTCTCCCCCAGCGCATGCGCCAGGGTGAAGTGCCCCGTGATCTTGGGGCCCAGCCACAACCGGGCGCCCGGCTGCAGCGGCCATAAAAGGTGGGTGAACGGATTGGCGCTGGTGGGCCGGTCCACGTAGCGCACGTAGAACTCAAGCCAGCGCTGCTCGTAAGGCGGTGAGGCGATGGAGTAGGCCCTCCGTGAACCACCTTTTTCGGGCGCCTGCTCATTGTTGGCCCCCAACACGGCGTACTGCCCAGCCACAAATTTGGGGACCGCCGACGCAGCGGGTGACGCGTCGGCCGGAATATCGGGCCGCACACGGAAGATGCTCAGTAGATCGGTGACGTCTTCCCGCTCGATCAAGGTGGCGTTATAGTTGAGAGGTCGGGCCAAGTTCCTCCGCCGCTACTCCGGTTAGCCTGTGGCGTTCAATCCCAAAGGTTGTAAGCTTAGGCTGCCGTGCCACCATAAAGAAGAGTAATTCGGGACTGCGCCGCTTAGCTTCCGGCGACCCGCAGGAAATCACGTCGCCCACCCATGCCCGAGTACCCCGATATTGCCATTTACCTTGAGCGGCTGGAGGCACTGCTGGGTGGCGAACAACTGCTCAAGGTGCGCCTGCGCAGCCCTTTTCTGCTGCGCACCGCCGAGCCACCGCTGAGCACCATCGAAGGACAGACGGTCACCGGCTTCGAGCGCCTGGGCAAGCGGCTGGTCTTCTGCTTCCCCGTTGATCACTTCCTGGTGCTCCACCTGATGATCGCCGGACGCCTCCACTGGCGCGCAGCAGGGAGCAAGATTCCGGGCAAGCTGGGACTGGCCGCCTTCGAATTTGCCCACGGCAGCTTGCTGCTGACCGAGGCCGGAACCCGTAAGCGTGCCGCACTCCACCTCCTGGCAGGGCGGGACCAGCTGGCCGCCATGGACCGGGGTGGCCTGCACGTGCTAGGGGCTACCCGCCAGCAGTTCCGCGACGCCCTGCAACGGGAAAGCCACACCCTCAAACGCGCGCTGATGGACCCGCGCCTGTTTGACGGCATCGGCAACGCCTACTCCGATGAAATCCTGCACCGTGCCCGGCTGTCGCCGCTGGCACTCAGCCAACGGCTTGGGGACGAGGCCATCGAGCGCCTGCGGCTGGCCGCCCAAGACGTGCTCCGGGACTGGACCGACCGCCTGCGCCAGGAAGTGGGCGACGGCTTCCCCGAAAAAGTTACCGCGTTTCGCGAGGGCATGGCCGTGCACGGACGCCACGGCCAGCCCTGCCCGGTCTGCGGCCACCCGGTGCAGCGCATTCGTTACGCCAGCAACGAGACCAACTACTGCCCCCACTGCCAGACCGGGGGCAAGTTGCTGGCCGACCGTGCTCTGTCGCGCCTGCTGAAAGCGGACTGGCCGCGCTCCCTGGAAGCGCTGGAGGAACTTCCCGGGCGCAGGGGTCAGGGGCCGTGAAAAAGGGGCGCTATACAGGCCTCGGATCGCGTAGCTTCGGCGGCCCATGAGTACGTCCACTCGTCAGCCCGCGGAACAGTTGGCGCTCCTTGGCGGTGCCCCGGCCGTCGACCGCACCCAGTGGCCCTCCTGGCCGCCGCGCCTGCCGGGACTGGTGGAGGCGCTCCGGCAGGTCGTGGAGGAGGACCAGTGGGGGGTGCGCTCAGCGACCATCAAGCAGTTCGAGGAGGCCTTCGCCGCCTACCACGAAGCCGAATTCGCGCTGGCCATGGCCAACGGCACGCTGGCCCTCCAGGCCGCCTTGCTGGCCTTGGGGGTGGAGCCGGGGGACGAGGTCATCCTCCCCGCCTATACCTTCGTGGCCACCGCCGCTGCCGTGCGCTATGCCGGGGCTCACCCGGTCTTCGCTGACGTGGACCCCACCACTTTCAATCTCGATCCCCAGGACGCCGCCCGGCGTATCACGCCCCGCACCCGCGCCATCCTGCCGGTGCATATCGGGGGCAACCCCGCCGATATGGCCGCCATTAACAAGCTGGCGGAGCAGCACGGACTGGCGGTCATCGAGGACGCGGCGCAGGCCCACGGCGCTATTTACGCCGGCCGCAAGGTGGGCGCCCTCGGTCTGGCGGGCTGCTTTTCGTTTCAGTCGTCAAAAAATATGACCGGCGGCGAGGGCGGTATATTGCTCACCAACGACCGGGCCTATTATGAGCGGGCGTACCAGATCTACAACTGCGGGCGGGCGCTGGGCGGCCCGTGGCACGAGCACGTAGCCCTGGGGCTGAACCTGCGCATCTCCGCCTTTCAGGCCGCCGTGCTGCTGCACCAGCTGCCCCAGGTGGAGTCCTGGGCCGTCACCCGGGAGGCCAACGGACGCTACCTGGAGGAGCGGCTCGGCGCCATCCCAGGCATCACCTGCGCCCGGCGCTACCCGGAAACCGGACGCAACGCCTACCACCTGTTCATTTTTACCTACGATCCGGACCCGTTTGACGGCCTGCCCAGGGCCCGCTTCCTGGAAGCGCTCAACGCGGAGGGGGTGGTGGCCTCCCAGGGCTACAGGCCCCTCACCGACCTGCCGTTCCTCTACTCTAAGGAGCAGCAGGCCAAGGGCGGCTCGGCCCAATCCTGGCCGGTGACCGAGTACGTCTCTCAGCAGGGGGTCTGGCTGCGGCAGTTCGAGCTGCTGGCGGACAGGAACATGATGGATGGGATTGTGGCGGCGGTTGAGAAGGTGCGAGCGGAGGCAGAAAAATTGCAAAAATGACAGCAAAAATGCCGCGCGCTTTCGTTATCATGCCATTCGATAAGGAATTCGACGCTGTATATGCTCAGTTCATAAAGCCTGCGTTGGAAAAGTTAGGCTTTGAGGTGTTTCGCGCCGATGACATCCAAAACCAGCGAAGCATTCTGCAGGATATTGTGGTTTCTCTTTCAGAGTCAGATCTGGTCATCGCAGACCTCACCGGCGGTAATGAAAATGTCTTTTATGAGCTCGGTCTTGCTCATGCTCTTCAACGCCCAGTGATTCATCTGACGCAAGACTCCGAGGAAATACCGTTTGATCTCAAGCCCTATCGCTTTGTCTCCTACAGCACGCATTTCGCTGAAATTGACACCGCTCGCAGTCGACTTAGCGAACTCGCGTCTGGATTTCTTTCGGGCGGCGTAAGATTTGGGAATCCTATAACCGATTTTCTCCCGCATCACGGTGGGTCTGTCAAAGAACCTGCTGATCAAACGAATCATTCCACTGGGGTCCCCAATCTAGGGGTTGGCGCTAAGGATCCTAATTCGAGTGATGAGCGGGGATTCTTAGACCACGTAGCAGATATGGAGGAGGGATTCCTTCTCCTTACGGACATTATAAATGACGTTGGAGAGGAGATGGACGCCATTACTGCCGCCATGAATCGTGGAACAAAGGGGTTCAAGAACTCTGAATCGGCAGCACACTCTAGGGCCATATCCCGTTCTATTGCAATAGACATCGATCGATTTGCGCTCAAATTGGAGGAAGCGAACGTTCGATATAGTGAGGTAACATCAACTACTAGTAACAGCCTTGAGTTTATCATCTCATTCTTTGGGAATTTGATTGCCGACAACCCAGAGACCGGGCACGAACTCATCTCAGTTCAGCTTGAGCCGATCAGAGAATTGCTTGAAAAAGCTAGGGCAGGTAGAGATTCGTTTGCGAATCTTAGCGTGGCACTGGACCAGATTCCGAAGATTGAGCGCTTTCTTAACAAGGCAACTAGTAATGCAGCCAAACAAGTTAGGCGGCTTGTAGACAATGTTGAGATGACGATTGCTTCAGCCTCCCGGGCTATCGAGGTCGGAGACAGCATAATTAGAGATTTAGGCTCAGCCGGAGATGCTGATTGATCCAATAACTGATGAAATCATTTTCACGCGGAGCTCAACTAGACGAATCTCATTTCTCGATTCCCAGATTACCATCGCGATACAACTGGTGCCTATCTTGGCCCCTACGCCCACTCCTCCAAAATCGCCTTGGCGTGGTTCGGCGGCCGCACCTTGGCATAGACTTTGGCAACGTTGCCTTGCTCATCAATGAGGTACGTCGTGCGGCGGATGCCCTCGTACTCCCGCCCCAACATCTTCTTGGGGCCCCACACGCCGTAGGCCTTCATCACCTCGTGCCCCTCGTCGCACAGCAGGGGGTATGGGAAGCCGTACTTGTCCGCGAACTTCTTCTGCTTCACCGGTGGGTCGCCGCTCACGCCCACGATCTGGATGCCGGCCTGCTCAAACGCCTGGAATTCGTCCCGGAATCCCTTGCCTTCGATAATTCAGCCAGGGGTATTGGCTTTGGGGAAAAACCATAGCACCAGCTTACGTCCCCGGAAGTCGCTCAGCGACACCCGCTGGTTATCGGCATCGGGGAGGGTGAAGTCGGGGGCGGCTGTGCCCGGTTCCAGTAGCATGGTCTCTCCTTATGGGATGCGGTGGTCAGTGGTGGGGCCGGCGGCCCGCTTCAACGGGTTAATTTAGCACTGCCCTGCAGGCGGCCCAACTATTGTCGCCCGCTGGCCGCCGCCCGTAAATTGCCACCCTCCCCATGTACTTAGGCTCGCCAGCATGAACTACCGCCACCTGGGCCGCAGCGGCCTGCAGGTCTCGGAGATTGCCCTGGGCGGCTGGCTCAACGTCGGGGGCTGGGTGGACGAGAAGGCCGCCATTGCCCTCATCCACCAGGCCTTTGCTGCCGGGGTGAACCTGTTCGACGTGGCCGACGTTTACGCTGATGGGCAGTCGGAGGTGGTGCTGGGCAAGGCCCTGAAGGAACTGCCGCGGCAGCAGCTTGTGGTGGCCACCAAGTGCCGCTGGCGCATGTGGCCCGGCCCCATGGGGGAAGGCCTCTCCCGGAAGCACATCATCACCGCCTGCGAAGCCTCCCTGCGACGCCTGGACGTAGAGGCCATCGACCTCTACCAGGTGCACTCGCCGGACCCCAACACCCCCATTGAGGAGACCATGGCGGCCCTGGATCAGCTGGTGCGCCAGGGCAAGGTGCTCTACCTGGGCTGCTCAAACTTCTCCGCAGCCCAGCTGGAGGCAGCCCAAGCCGCGGCGCAGGGGCGCGGGGGCACTCCCTTCAGCTCCAGCCAGCCCCCCTACAGTCTCCTGGACCGCGGGGCGGAAGAGACCCTCTTCCCCGCCTGCGCGCAGGCCGGGGTGGGCAACATCGTCTACTCCCCGCTGGCACAGGGAGTGCTCACGGGCAAATACCGCCCGGGCCAGATCCCGGAGGGCAGCCGCCAGAGCCGCAAGAATTTTGACATCTCCTACCTCACGGAGGCCAACCTGGCGGTCGTGGAGCGGATCAGGCCGCTGGCGGAGCAGTTCGGCATGACCCTGGGACAGCTGGCCCTGCGCTGGTGCCTGCGCCGGGAGGAGGTGGCGGCCGTCATTGTGGGGGCCACCCGGCCCGAGCAGCTGGACGAAAACCTGGCCGCCGCGCAAAAGACACTGGATCCTCAGCAGGTGCAGGCCATTGCGGACGCCCTGGCCTGAGTGCCGTCCGCAGCTATCCCGCCAGCGACATACCGGCCCAAAATGTCTTGAATAGCTGGGCGGGTGGTGGTATAATCGCCTTGCTATGCAGCGCGGCATATCGATCGGGCGGTTGATTGCGGCCGGGTGGCTGGCTGCCGCCGGGGTACTGCTGGCCGCAGAGCCCCTGGCCGAAGGCGACCTGGCGCCCGACTTCACCTTGCCCGATCAGCATGAAGTGGACCGCTCCCTGTCCGATTACCGCGGCCAGAGGGTATTGGTCTACTTCTACCCCAAGGACGACACTCCCGGCTGCACCAAGGAAGCGTGCGGTCTGCGCGATGTCTACGCCGAGTATCAGACGGCCAACATCGTCATTTTGGGTATCAGCTACGACTCACCGGAGTCTCACCGGGATTTTATCGCCAAGCACGAACTGCCCTTCGCCCTGCTTAGCGATGCCCGCAAAGAGGTCTCCAAACTGTATGGCACCAAGGGGATCTACCCCATGGCCATCCGCCGCTCATTCCTCATTGATGAAGATGGGCGCGTCGTCAAGATCATCAAGGATGTGGATGTCACCACCCACAACCAGGATGTTCTGCGCTATTTCCGCGAAGCAGCCGCCCAACCGTAAACTCCCGTGACGCTGGGGGACAGCCCGACGCCGCGCGCTGGCACGGCGGGTTTCGCGCTGTCGCTGCTGACGTGGAGCCTCTTCCTGGCCCTGCAGCGCAGCCTGCCTATACCGACCCTGCAGCTTTCACCCGGCTGGCGCTGGGGCATGACCCTGCTCTTCGCCACTGACACTCTGGCAACCATCGTCTGGAGCCTGCGCGTATTGCTAGCTGCCCAGCGCGACCAGCGTCTGGCCAGCACCGGCCCCTACGCCGTGGTGCGCCACCCCATCTACAGTGCCCTGCTGTGGGGCGGGACCGCCGCTGTTGCCTTCGCTTTCCAGGCCTGGCTGGTGTTGCTGGCAGCTCTGCCGCTGCACCTGATCTGGATTCGTCTGGCCCTGATGGAGGAGCAGTGGCTGATTGCTTTTTTCGGTGAGGATTACCAGCGCTATGCCGCCCGCACGGGCCGGTTCCTGCCCCGGCGGTCGCAATTTACCACACCTCCCGGAGACTCCCCGGAGATTTCGGGCTAACCGTTTGTCGCGGCGCTCGCAGCTGCCGCCAGCTCCCCAATGACCGAGCATAAACCAGCTACCGGAACACCCCTGCTGCGCCTCGCCGGCGGCATGCTGCTGTTCATCTTGCTGGCCGCCCTCACCAACGTCCTCGCCCGGCGCCTCATGCTCACCCACAATCCCTATTTCGTCGGTTTCTGGCGTTTCACCCTGGCCGTGCCCGCGTTGGGCTTACTGCTCCGGGCGCAGGGACGAAAAATACTCCTGCTCCCGGTTGACCGTTGGCGCTTTGTGGTTCTGGCCCTGCTGGTGGTCCCCGGCAACCAGCTGCTGTTCCTCATCGCCATGCGCTACGCGCCGGCCAGCCACGCGGCCCTGATGTACGCCACCACCCCGGCGTGGGTGCTGCTGATCACCCTGGCCCTGGGTGTTGAGCGCTTGCGGGTGTGGAAGCTCACCGGCATCGCGCTGGCCATAGCGGGGGTGGTGATTGTCCTCATGGGCCAGGGGTTCGACCTCGGCAGCGAGGTGCTCAAGGGCGACGTCATCCTGCTGGGGGCCGTGGCGACCTGGTCAGTCTACACGGCCATCAGCAAGCCCCTGGTGGAGCGCTATGGCCCCCTCGAAGCGACGTTTCTGGTCATGGCTTTCGGCGGATTGCTCTACCTCCCCATCGGCATCCCCGCCGCCATCCTCACCGACTACAGCACCGTTACCCTGGCCGACTGGGGCTCGCTCATCTATATGGGGGTGTTCACCTCCGGCATGGCCTACTTCGTATGGTTCTGGCTGGTGGACCTGCTGCGCCCCACCCAGGTGGCCATTGTCACCACCGCCCTGCCGCCCGCCACCATACTGCTGGCCTGGCTGCTCATCGGCGAGAGCCTCACGCCTAATTTCATCCTGGGCGGGCTCATCACCCTGGTAGGCATCGTCGTTGCCGTTGTCGGCGGCGGTGGCAAGCATACCCTGCGCCGGGACCGGGAGGTGATGACTCCGGTGGACGGGCGAGCCATCTGAACCCTCTCCGCCGACCCCTCACCCGCGTGGTGATGAACCTGGCTGCGCCCATCATTTTAGCCAGCCTCTCCCAGACCCTGATGAGTCTCATTGACATCGCCATGGTGGGGCGCTTGGGGGCCGCGGCGGTGGCGGCGGTGGGTCTAGCCAGCATGTTCACCTTTGCCATCAGCGACTCCCTGAACGCCATACAGGCCGGGGTCCAGACGGTTGTTGCCCGCCGGGAGGGTGAGGGCCGCCCCCGGGAGGCCGGCGAGGCCTTGCGCAGCACGCACTATTTTGCGCTGGTTGTGGGGTCCATCGCCGGCCTGCTGTTCGTCGTGGGCTCCCGGGGGCTCATACCCCTCATAAACCCCGATGCCGACGTGGTTGCCATGGGACTCAGCTACATTCTTTACCGCGGGCCCAGCCTCGGCCTGGTGATGATGGGATTCGCCTTTTACGGCTTTTACAACGGGATCAGCCGTCCCCGCATCCACCTCCTCGTGTCCGTGGTGGCCAACACCCTGAACGTGGTGCTCAACTACGGCCTCATCTTTGGCCACTTTGGGATGCCGGCTATGGGCGTGGGCGGGGCCGGCCTGGCCACCACCATCTCGTCCGCCGTGGCCGTGGCGCTCTATGCTCTGGCCACCCGGCAGAACGCCCTGCGAAGACGCTATCCCGGCATCTGGCGGGGGCCGCGCCAGCCGGACACGCTGGGCAAGATCCTCAGGCTTTCGTTGCCTGCCGGCATCCAGCACTTCGGGGTGATGGCGGGCTTTGCAGCCTTCATGACCTTTATGGGCTGGGTGAGCACCGTGGCCCTGGCAGCAACCGAAATTGTCATCAACATTCTGTCCTTTTCCTTTATGCCCGCCACCGGATTCCTGTTTGCCACTCAAACGCTGGTGAGCAAGAGCATCGGAGAGGGGAATTTCAAGCGCGCCGAGGACTCGGTGCAGATAGCCACCCTCCTGTGCCTGATCCTGATGGGCTCCATGGGGCTGGTGTTTATTTCGGCCCCGCGCTTCATTCTGGGCCTCTTTACCCCGGTGGAGGCCATTGTCGCCATGGGTGTCCTGCCCCTGCAGATTCTGGGTCTGGTGCAGTTCGCCGACGCCGTGGGCATGGTCAATTTCGGAGCCCTGCGCGGCGCGGGTGACAATGTCTATCCGGCCGTGGCCGAGATCATGCTCATGTGGCTCTTCCTGCTGCCTGTCACCTGGTTCACCGCCATCCACCAGGGCTGGGGCATCAATGCCGGCTGGACGGCCCTGGCGGCTTACATCGTTATCTATGCCGCCACGTTCTATCTACGCTTCCGCCACGGGCCCTGGCGGCGCATCGTCATTTGACGCCGTAAAACTTGCCATTGTATCCTCCGGGTAAAATGCTTACGTTTTGTTTTCCGCAACGGGACAGATAATTCGGCCAGGGCGCCCGCCCCGGCCAAAAGGGGGGCAGCATGCAGCGAAACAGCGTCAACAAAGTAATCCTCGTCGGGCACGTGGGGGCCGACCCCGAGCCGCGCTACACACCGTCAGGCACCGCCGTGGTCAACCTGCGCATGGCCACCAACGAATCGTGGCGTGACGCCGACGGCAACGACCAGGAGCGCACCGAATGGCACCGGGTGGTGCTGTGGGGCAAACAGGCCGAGTTTGCCGCCAACTACATCAAGAAGGGCCAGCTGATCTCGGTGGAAGGCAGCCTGCAGACCCGCACCTGGGAAGACCGCAACAAGGTCGAGCAGCGTACCACCGAGATACGTGCCCAGGCCATCACCACCCTGGGCGGTCGCAAGGACAGCGACGCCAAACCCCCTGAGGATGCCCCCGGCGTCAGCGAGTCGCCCCCCGACGACGACGATATCCCATTCTAGGGGTCAGCATACAGCAGTCAACGCTAAGCCTTTGACCCCAGAATTCCCCAAGCGGAACTCGCGGGGTATCAGTGCAGGGTAGCCGAAATCCGCCTTCGCCATGCGGGGTAATCCTGCAAGATAACTATTGGCCGATATTCGTCGGGGCAAGAATTGTGAACCATGGGAGACATAATAATGTGGAATACGTGGGTAATGATTGGAATTCCAAGTTTCGTGGGGATAATTGGCTTTGTCCTTGGTCAGTACTTCAAACGTTGGGTTGACAGAGGACGCGCTATCGTAACCGTGGAAGGCGTCAAGGTGGATGTAGATCTCGCCGAATTGATCACGTTGCCTGTCACTGTAGTTTTAATGAGCGAGGAGAACCCATGGTTAACGGACCTAAATGAGCGCATTTCCGGCACCAAGCTAGCCAGTGTCATAAGCCGAGTAGAGTTCCTTCGGGGTAGGGTGGATGAAGCGCTACGGCGTGTCGAAGAATCGTTGACCAATCTCAGCAGGGTTGCGGCCATGGGCAAGTCCGAGAAGCAAGAATTCATCGAATATTTCACACTCCCCATTGTTGATGGCATTCTTGTCGGCAGCCTTGTTAGGGAGGAAATAAGCTTCGACCCAGTAGACTACTCTTCAGAACCTGAGAGTATTATAGTCTCGCCAAACACTAAAGTTGGGGGCTTTGATATCCACCTTGGTCCCAGAACTTATAAGTTCTACCACAAGAACAGCTCTTATGACCAATTTCTCAGGCCTGCAGCCGATGCATTCGCCTATTTCGACGTCCAGCGGATCCAGAAGATGCTTCAGCACGTCAGGAAAGAGCTGATTGCTGCTCCAAAGCACTTTGCCGAGATCACTGAAATGCTCACGTCCGTCGTTCAACCCGCACGCAGACTGTTTGCTAGTCTCCAGTTCATCAACCAGGGCCGATCTCCCTACGTAATATCCCCTTGGGCAGCGATTCGTCTGTTCAAATCGGGTGACTTCAACGGGACAGTCTTGATCCTGAGAAAATCCGGAAAGGAAGCGGCATCCACGAGCAAACCGGCCGAGCCTGCTGAGAATGATCATGATCCTCCGCCAGTTCGTACTATCCCACCTGGCGATGCCATCACTGTGAGTTATCGCTCTAAACTCTCCGTAGACGAAATCCTGGTAAACCACCCTTTGCTGCTTGAATTCGTAAACTCTGGTGCCGTCGACTGTCGTGTCACCGTGCAGCTCGTGACATCTTCATGGTGGGAAAAAGAATTCTGTCGATCCCCTCTGGCTTCCGTAGGAATCCGAGAGCTTACCGAAAAAGAGGAGGAAGATTTACTTAAGCGTGGCCAGAAGCTTGCACGAAAATGACAGCCAGCAACATTATTGTGAGCTAGGAAAAGGAAATTCTTCTGCCAAGTTCACATTATCCCTGAGCGCTGCGATCCTCCCCCGTCACATCTCTTCTTTACCATCGAACACCAGCACTTTGCCACCCCCTCGGGTCAACCAACGCTGGTCCCTACCCCATTGTTTCACTCCTCAGTGTTAAACACCAGCTCCATCTGCTCCGCCAGCGCACCGTGGTCGGGCTGCCCGGCGGCCCCGTCGCGCGGCGGCGCTTTGATTCCGTACCGGGCCCGCAGGCGGCCCATGGTGGCCGACAACGCTCTGCGGTAGTCCTCGGGAGCATAGGCCCCGCGCCCATACCAGCGACGGTAGCGCCGCAGCAGGTGGGGGAAGCGCTGGGCCAGGAAGGGGAAAAATACCCGCTGGGCGCTGGGCTTCAGAAAAACGGCGTGGGCCATCAACCCCTGGGCGCCGGCCCGCGCGGCAGCCGCCACCAGGGCCTCCAGGTCCCGGGGCCCATCGGTGATGCCCGGCAGGACCGGCGCCACGAATACGTTAACGTCGATACCCGCCCCCGCCAGCCTGCGCACCGTCTCCAGACGCAGGTCGGGGCGCGGCGCCCGGGGCTCCAGCGCCCGCGCCAGCCGCCGGTGCAGGGTGGTGATGCTCACGTTCACGTGCAGGTCATTGCGGCTCGCCAGCGCCCGCAGCAGGGCCAGGTCCTGCAGCACAAGGTTGGACTTGGTGGTGATGGACAGGCTCAGCCCACCGCCGCCGGGCAGCAGGCGCGAGTAGCGCAGCAGGGTTTCCAGGATGGTCCGGGTCACGCCGAACTGCTTCTCCGCCGGCTGATAGGGGTCGGTGGCCGCGCCGATGGCAATATGGCTCCCGGCCACCTGGTGGCGCAACAGGTCACGCCACAAAACCCGCCCGGCGTCCGCCTTGACGTAGATCTGGCGCTCGAACGCCTCCGGCGCCAGCTCCATGAACTCGTGGGTGTAGCGGGCGTAGCAGTAGCGGCAACCAAACGTGCAGCCCCGGTAGGGGTTGATGGACCACTCGAACCCTACCCGGCGGGAGCTCACCCGGTTCAGCACCGAACGCACGGGCAGGCGAAAGTACTCGGCGTCGCCGCGCTCCAGGGTCCGGGGCGCTCCTGCGGCCAGCCGGGCGATGCCGGTGAGTGCGCCCGCCTCAGACATGTCGGCCATAATCCTGCCTGCGTTGGCCGGCCCACACTTCGGCGGGGCTCCCCGCGGGCGGAACGCCCAGCGCCCGGGAGAGGCTGGTGAGCTTCTCGATCGTCACCGTGATGACGCCCCAGTCCGCCTCCGCCCGCCCCTGCACGAGAAACAGCTTCTCCCACTTCACCAGGTCGTTGAACTGCTGATACTGGGCGGGAAACAGGACGCATTCGTAGACGTCGCTCTGATCCTCGAACGTCAGGAACTCCATGGGCTCACCCTTGCGCGTCTGCACGGTTTTGGTGGTCAGGCAGATGCCGGCCAGCGTGACCCTGCGGCCCACCTGACCGGGAATGGCCTTCGCCAGCGTGACCCGCCCCCGCAGCAGCGCTCCATAGGGGTCCAGGGGGTGTTTTGACCAGGGGTAGCCGAAGGATTCGATCTCCATCTGGAGGCGTTGCCGCTGGGACAGGGGCCTGAGGCGGTGGCCGTCGGACGCGTGGGGCTGGCCACGGTCAAAGAAGTCGTCACTGTCCAACCGGCCGTGGGCCTGGTAGTGGTGCTCAAGCAGTTGCAGGAGCAGCTCGGGGCGCGCGCGCTCCGGCTCCAGCTCGTCGAAAGCGCCTGCCCGGATGAGGGCCCGGCTATCGCCGAAGGGAATCGCCACGCGCCCCAGAAAGTCGGCCAGGCTGTGGTAGTCGCCCTGCTTGCGCTCGTCGAGGAGCGCCGCAATGCTGTCCCTGTGCAGGCTGCGGATTTCCATGAATCCCATGCGCATTTTGCCCCCGTGTCCTTTCCAGGCCAGCGCGCTACGATTGCTGTGGGGCGCTAAAACGCGCAGGCCCATGCGGCGCCCTTCCGACATGTAGGCATAGGGCGAATAGTACCCGCCGCGGTTGCTGATCACCGCAGCCATGAACTCGGCGGGGTGGTGGGCCTTCAGATAGGCGCAGACAAATGACAGCCGTGCATAGGAGGCCGAGTGCGCTTTGGTGAAACTGTAGCCCTGGAAGCTCTCCACCATCTCCCACAGCTGCGCCACAACCTCCTGTGGGTAGCCCCGCGCCAATGAGCCCGACATGAATTTCTCGCGCAGCTGGGGGATGAGGGGACGCAGCGATTTCTTGGTGCCGATCTTCTGCAGCATATCGGCCTCCGACCACGAAAACCCTGCCAGCACCCGGCCCGCCTGCGCCACCTGCTCCTGGTACACCATGATGCCGTAGCTCTCGTTCAGAAAGTCCACGTCCGGGTGCAGCGGTTCCCACGGCTCGCCGCGAATGCGCGCCACCAGCAGGTTGGAGAAGCGGTTGGCGGCCGGGCGGATAATGGAGGAGTAGATCACCACGTGCTCGTAGTCGGCCCGGCCCGCCTTGGCCAGCAGCTGCCGCGTCGCCGGCGACTCAATGTAAAACACACCCATGGTGCGGCCCGCCTCCATGAGGTCCCGGGTCTTGCCGTCGTCCAGGGGCCGGATGTGGTGGTACGACAGGTGCTCCCGTGGCTCCCGGTACAGATTGATCGCCCGGAGGCAGTCGCGCACCACGGCCAGGGAGCGGTTCCCCAACAGGTCGATTTTCACCAGCCCGCTCTCCTCCACCTGGTCCTTCTCCCACTCCACGATCTGGACCCCCTTGGGCGCCTTCAGCACCGGCACGTAACGGCGGATCTCATCAGGCACCACCACCACCCCGCCGGCATGCACCGAGGGGTAGTGAAACACCCCGATCAGCCGCATGGCCACCTGGATGACCTGCTTCCAGGTCGCATTCAGGTCCAACACCGGGGCCCCCACAGATGGGGCCGGGACCACGCTATTGGCGTCCTGACGGATGGCCGGAGTACGGGGCGCCGGGTGGCCCGCTTGGCCAAATACCAGTCCGATACGCTTGGTCATGGTTAGGATATCCTCGTTGCTCAGCCCGAAGACCTTGGCCACTTCCCGCACGGCCGACCGGGGCTGCAGGGTCACCTGGTTCGCCACCATGGCGGCCCGCTCGGTGCCGTAGGTCGTGAACACATAGTCCAGAATGTCATCGCGTTCATCCCAGGCGAAGTCCACATCCAGGTCGGGCATGTCGCTGCGCTCGGGATTCAAAAAGCGCTCGAAAGCCAGGTTGTGCCGGATGGGGTCCACCTGCGTAATCAGCAGGCAGTAGCTGATCACCGACGCCGCCCCGCTACCCCGCCCGATGGTGAGGTGGGTCTGCCCCACGATATCGGCCACCGTGAGGAAATAGGTGTCAAAGCCCTTCGCGCTCACCAGCCGCAGCTCCTTCTCGATGCGCCCCTTCACCTTGGCCGGCAGGGGGCTGCCATAGCGTTGGCTCGCCCCCGCATAGACCTGCCGCCGCAGCTGGGTCGCGGGGTCTTCCCCTTCCGGCGCACCGGGAAAAATCGTGGCCGAAAAATCCCAGCGCGTCTTGCAGCGGGCGGCCAGCGCCATCGTCCGGTCCACGGCATCGCCACAGTGGGGGTAGCGTCGGCGGAACTCGTCTTCGTCGGCAAAGTGGTGCTGTTCTGGTTTCAGTTCCCAGGGCGGCAGGTCAGACAACCGCTGGTTGCGGTCGATGGCTCGCAGTACCTGATGCAGGCCGGCGTCGTCAGGGGCCAGGAAATAGACCTCGCCGGTGCTCACCGCCTCCACACCCAACCGTCGGCAGGCCGCCAGTAGCGGCAGCGTGTCCCTGCCCGGGCGCAGCTCACCGAAGAGGGCGTCGGGGGGCACCACCGCCGCCAGCCGCTCCAGCAGAGCAGGATCAGGGCACAGCGTCAGGAGCCCGCGGCCCCAGCTGCCCAGGCTCGGCGCCACGTCCTGAGTGGGGTCGTCGTGGAGCCGGGACAGGAGGCGGCAGAGGTTCTCGTAGCCCGTCTGGCTGGTCACCAGCAGGACCAGGTCCTGCCGCGGCCGGGCGCCCGCTGCGCCCACCAGAATGTGGCTGCCACAGATGGGCTGGATACCCGCCGCCCCCGCCAGCCGCACAAAGTTGATGAAACCCCACAGACCGTTGACCTCCGTCACCGCCAGGTGACTCATCTTCAGCCTCTGCGCCCTGTCCAGCAGCGCTTCCAGGGACGCCGTCCCCCGCATGGGCGAGTAGTGCGAGTGCACGTTCAGGTGGCAGAACAGCGCTAATCCTCCAGGCACAACTGGCCGGCCGTGAGAATGCTACCCACACCATACTTTTCCCTGATGCGATCCACCTGTCGTGCGACCCGCTGGTCCCGGGTCTCCCCAGCAGCAAACAGACTCAGTTGCCGGGCGTAGGGCTTCAGGCGGCGGACGGCCACCGTCATGGCCCGCACGCGGTTGCGCCGCCGGTTGGCCCGTCGGAACAGCCCCAGCAACCCCGCGGTTACGCCGGCGGTGTCGGGACGCGGCAGCCGCCCGCTGGCGCGGTCTTCGTAACCATCGCTGTAGTGCAGGGTCAGCGTGACATCCTCGGCCAGGCACTGGAGGCGCCGCAGTTTGTAGGCCACCACGTCGGCCAGGTACTGGATGCCGCCGCGCAGGCGAGCTGCGTCGTTGGTCTCCTCCGGCAGGGTATAGCGTTCCAGCAGGTTGCGTCCGTTGCGGTGGGTCCATTGCGGGGACAGGACCAGCGAAGTATCCACCCCCCGGGCCTGGGCCGAGACCTGCCTGAAAAAGGGGTTGAAAACCATCTGCCCCAGTGGGGTATGGCTCACCAGCTCCTGGACATCCCGTACCACGGCGAGATTCAAATCGCGCAGGGGCTGGAGCACGCCTGGCTCCCTGGCTATGGGCAGTATGCTGGCATGGAGTGGCGCCAGGAAGTGCAGCTCGCCCCCCGGTGGCACCGTCAGCACCGCTGCCTCCGTGGGAACCCTGGTGGCGATGGCCGCCACCAGCTTGTTGCGGCCGATCCCGATGCGCGCTGTCAGGTTCAGCTGGTCGGCCAGGTCCCGCCGTACCATGTGTCCCGCCCGCTCACTCGAGCTGAACAGGCCTTCCGTCCCCGTCATGTCCAGGAAGAAGCGGCCGTAGCCGGCCGCTTCCACCGCCGGAGAGTAGCGCGTCAGACGCTGGTAAAGCAGTGCTTGCACCTTATGGTATAGGGCCGGGTTAGCGGTCACCAGCACCGTCTGGGGGGAGATTTTGCGCGCCAGGGAAACCCGCATCTGGCGGCGCAGTCCCTCCTGCTCAGCCTCGCGGGACAAGGCCAGAATGGTGCCGTTCTGCCGCGGGGAACTGACCACCGCCAGCGCTCTGCTCTCCAGGGAGGCGTCCTGCAGACGCTCGGCGTGGACAGGAAAATCTTTCAGCCGGGTATGGAATACGCGCGCGGGCTGGGAAGAAAGCATGACCGCGAGGTTAGTCACACCCGCAGCCACGGACAAGTAAAATCTAAATGTTATACATGCTTATGACATTGTGTATTGCTTAGTATACTCCTGTCCGAAGCTCTCTTGACGCTGCCCTCAGAGCGTCGCCAGCGGTTCACGGCCGGCAAAACCGCCCCCCAGGGGGTGCCAGAAGGCCAGTTCCTCCTCCCCCAGTCGCCAGCAGAGGTAGACTTCCTCGCCGGTAGCGCGAATGTGGGGGAAATCAAGCAGGCCTTGCCCCAGGTCCCGCACCAGAATCCCCCGCTCCATAACGGTGTAGAGCACCTGCTGGAGGCGCACAAAGGCCTCCAGGGGCGGCTGATGGCCGTTGGTTTGGGCCTTCACGGCGGCGGAGGGCTCCGCGGGCGGCGTAAAACTGAACCCCTCCGCGTCCAAAACCTGCTTGAGGACCGCCAGCTCCTCCACCAGCGGTTTGACTTTCGCCAGGGCGGCGGTGGCTTCCCCCAGGCTGAAGTGCTGCTCGTGTTGGTAGCTGGGCACGGGGCCGCCTACGGGGCAACCGACGAGGGAAAGGCGAAGTCAGGCAGGTGTGCCGCCGACACCAGCACGCCCGTCACCCGCAGCCCTTCGGTGTGAGCCAGGATGGCGGCGTCGTGCAGGTGGCCGCAGACGGGCCGCTCCCACGGGCCTGCCCCTCTGGGCGTAGCCCAACCCTGGCCGTACCCGCCACGGGGAGGCCGGGCGAGCCTGAGCTCCGCCGAAGGGTCGCCGGGATAACGGGCCCCGATGCAGTCGGCCACCACCCCCGTCTCGCCCGCTGGCACGTGATAAAGGTGGGTCAGATCAACAAACGGCTCCCGCAGCAGTGCCGCCAGCCCCCGCAGCGGATGGGCGCCCGACCGGTTGATGCCATCGCGCACATAGGCCCACGGCGTCTCGTCGGGGAAGCGGGCCAGGTCAAAGATAACTACCGGCGCGCCACCAGCGGCGTTGCCCCGCTCCCGAAAGGCCAGCAGCGCCTCCCGCGATCGATGGGGATCGTAGTGCATCAGCCGGGCCGGTTCCGCCAGGCCCGCTTTTTGAGTCGCGCTGGCTTGGGAAAAGGTGGGCGTCCACACCCACAGCGGGGACGGGCCGGTCATCCCCCCAGCTGGTAGCCCAGCCGGATGAGACTGGCTACCAGCCAGCGGTCGGCGATAAACAGCACTCCCAGCGCCACCAGGGGCGTAAAGTCCAGCCCCCCGTACACGGTGGGGATGCGCTTGCGGATGGGGGCGTACATGGCCTCGGTGACGGCATAGAGCATGCGGGTGGCGGTGTTCAGGGGCAGGCTCACGTTCAGCCAGGAGAGCACCACCTGCACGAAAATGATAATCTGTAGGACATCGATGACGATCCGGATCAGTTGTCCGGCGGAGACGAAGAGGTTTCCAATGAGGTACATGTTACTAGCTTCACACTTAGGGCCGTTTCCGGCGCGTTTTTCCACCCCCGGGTCGACACGGGCGGCAGGCCCTGGCAAGCTGCCACCCCATGCGTTACGGCGCCAGCATAATTTAGCCGCACCGCCATCGCTGAGCAAGCGCGTCCGGGCTCCATTCGACAGCCGTTAAGATATTTCCCTGCCGCGCCGAACCGGTTTGTATTTTAGAGCCATGACCTACCATGACCGCGCTCAGGCCGCGCCCGGCTCGAGGGCCGCGTTGACCGTGCAACCGTCTTGGGCCCCGTGGAGGCGCCCACTGCTGCTGGCCCTCCTGCTGGTGGCCCCGCTGGCCCCGGCAGCGCGGGCCCCCATCCATCCCGCCACCTATACGCTGGGCCAGCGCCCTGACGGGCAGGTGCGCGCCTGGGTATTCTTCACCCACAAACCGGTGCCCCTGGCCAGGGCGCGCTCCACCCCGCACCTCGCTCCCCACACGCTGGATCGCCGCGCCCGGCGGGGCTCCCTCACAAGCGCTCAGGCTGCCCGTCTGGATCAACCCGTTGCGCCCCTGTTTCTTGACCGCGTCGCCGAGACCGGCGCCACCCTCCGCCGCGTCAGCCGCTGGCTGAACGCCGCCAGCGTCAGTGCCACCCCGGAGCAGCTGCTGTTGCTGGCCGGCTACGCTTTCGTCGACCGCATCGAGCCGGTACGCCGGCTGCGCCGGGCACCCCTGCCCACCACGCTGGACGAAGCGGTGGTGGCCCCAGTCATGCCGCTCAGCCCGGCCCGGCTCGACTACGGCCCCAGCGCCGGCCAGCTGGCCATGCTGAACGTCCCGGCCGTCCACGACCGGGGCTATTCCGGCCGCGGCATCATCGTGCTCATGCTCGATACCGGCTTCTACAAAGACCATGCGTCCATCCAGCCAGAGCGTATCCTGGCCGAATATGACTTTTTGGAAGACGACGGGGAAACCCAAAATGAGAACCAGGAGGAGGGCAAGGTAGGCCAGCATGATCACGGCACCTGGACCTACACCGCTCTGGGCGGCTACCAGCCGGGGCAGCTCATCGGCCCGGCCTACGCCTGCAGCTACCTGTTGGCCAAGACCGAGTCCGTGCCAGGGGAGTTTCAGGGCGAGGAGGACAACTACGTCGCCGCCCTGGTGTGGGGTGAGGCCCTGGGGGCCGATGTGGTCTCCAGCTCCCTGGGCTACCTGGACTGGTACACCACCGCCGACCTGGACGGTCTCACGGCGGTCACCACGCTGGGCGTGCTTTGGGCCACCCGCCTGGGCATGACGGTGGTCACCGCCGCCGGCAACCAGCGCGGCAGCAACGATCCACCCGGCTGGGACGGCTTCATCATCGCCCCCGCCGACGCCGACAGCATTATCACCGTGGGGGCGGTCTCAGCCCTCGGCGCCTTGGCGTCGTTTTCCAGCCACGGCCCCACCGCCGACGGACGCATCAAGCCGGAGCTGGTGGCCCAGGGCCTGTCGGTAGTCTGCGCCTCTCCGGCAGGACCCGACCGGTATACCGCCAAGGGCGGCACGTCTCTGTCCACGCCCCTGGTGGCGGGCAGCGTGGCCCTGCTGCTGGAAGCCCGCCCCAACTGGGGGCCCGCCCAAGTGCGGGAGGCCCTCATGATGACCGCCAGCCAGGCCTTCGCCCCAAACAACGACTTCGGCTGGGGCGTGCCCGATCTGCTGGCAGCCCTCGACTACTTTCCCAGCGACACGAGCGTTATAACCTACGCCTTGGCCATTGACGACGTCTTTCCCAACCCGTTTCCGGGCTCCGTCCGCCCCTACACCGTCATCCGCTGGACGCTGCCAGCGCCCTCGGACGTGCATATTGCGGTATTTAATCTCCTCGGCCAGCAGCTGCGCACCGTCTACAGCCAGGGTTCTCAGCCGGCGGGGCCCGGCTCCGCTACCTGGGACGGTCGCGACCAGAGCGGCCGGCAGGTGCCTTCGGGGCTCTATTTTGTCCGCCTGTCAGCGGGACCCGCAGCCGTTGTGCGCCGGGTCGTGGTCCGCCGGTAATGGGCCCATACCACTAAGGAGGCGCTCCACATGACCACCGAGAAATGGCACCAACTTGAGGTCGTGCCTAACCCTCACCCCGACCGCGATTACGATGTCGTCATCTCCATACCGGAATACACCAGCGTCTGTCCCCGGACGGGCCTGCCCGATTTCGCCACCATCACCATCACTTACGTCCCCGACCAGCAGGTGGTGGAGCTCAAGTCGCTTAAATATTACATCCTCAACTACCGTAACCTGGGGATCTTCTACGAGGACGTCACCAACCGCATTCTGGACGATTTCAAAGCCGCCGCCCGGCCCCGCAGGATTGAGGTGGTGGGCGACTTCACCCCGCGGGGCGGCATCCACACGGTGGTGACCTCCCGCTGGCCCCCCTAGGCGCCGCAGCCGCCCCGCCTTTCACCCCTTGGGTCGCGTCAGGAAAATCCCTTTTCCAGGGGCTAGGTCACGGCCTAAATTGGGCCGCTAATCGAAAGCAGCCACGGCCATGAAAATCAAAATTCGCCTCAGTAACCGCAAACGCAAGAACAAGCACGGGTTCCGTGCGCGCCTCAGCACCAAGGCTGGCCGGGCCCTCCTGGCACGGCGCCGCCGCAAGGGGCGCAAAGTCCTCTCCGCTTGACTCCGCTTGGACCACACCTTTCCCCGCGCCAGGCGACTCACCCGCAAGGCGGATTTCCAGCAGGTCTTCGCCCGTGGAACGCGCATCACCCGTGCGGGCCTCACCGCCTGGGTTTATCCGGCGCCCTTCCCACGGTTGGGTTGCACTGTGGGCAGGAGTTACGGCAACCACGTCAAGCGCAACACCTTCAAACGCAGGACCCGGGCAGCTTTTAGGCAGCTTTATGATCAGCTTCCACCCGCAGATATTGTCATCTCCGCGCCCAGGACGGGGCGCGCCATCGCCTACCACGAAATCGAAGCCTTTCTTCGCTACCTTGGCACTCGCCCTCCCGCGAGCCGTCAATAGCATCCTGGTCAGCCTGCTCGTCGCCCTGGTCATTATTTACCGGCACAGCTTCGCCCTGCTGTTCCCCCCGGCCTGCCGTTACACGCCCACCTGTTCCCAATACGCCCTTGATGCCCTGCGAAAATACGGCCTGCTGTCCGGCTCATATCGGGCCGGCAAGCGCATTCTACGCTGCCATCCCTACAGTACCCGTAGCGGGTTCGACCCCGCCTGATCATGACCGATACGCAGCGCGCCGTACTGGCCTTTGTGCTCATCGCACTGATACTGCTCCTCTATGGGCCTATGGTGCGGCGCCTCTCGCCCCCCCAGCCGATGGAACCGCCCCCGGAACAGCGCTTGCTGTTCCAGCCCGCTGACTCGCTGCCGCCACTGGCTGCCCCGCCGCCGGTCTCCCGCCGAGCCGTCGCCGCCCCGGCGTTAACGCCGCCCGCCAGTGCTCCCCTCGTTGCCACCGCGGAGCGCTCGTTCAGCCTGGAGACACCCCTGTACCGGGCGACCATATCTTCCCTCGGCGGCGGCGCGCTCACCTACTTTGAGCTCAAGGAGTATCAGCATGGCAGCGGGACCGGCAATGTGCAGCTCATCACCGATAATGGCGCTGGCGTTAATCTCCATTTGGCCTACATTAATCTTGTGGGTGACTCAATACACTTGACCCAAAACTTTGATATCCTTTCCGCGCCGCGAACCGAGCATACCTATCTGGAGGAGGGTTCCCTCACCGTGGCTTACCGCTATACCTTTCCCTCCGGCAGCCAAATTATTAAGCGCCTGACCTTTCACAGCGATCGCTACACCGTGCCCGTTTCCATTGAGTGGCTCTATCCTGAGCGCGAAATCGGCCCCAGCGCGAGCACCTTTGAAATCGCCTGGCCCGGTGGTCTGGCCAGCACGGAAAGAGTGCGCAAGGAGGACGAGATTTACAGCAAAGCCTACGTCTTTCAGGGCGGTGAATTGGCCGACCAGGGCAAAGCCCGTCGCGGAAAGCCGGTTCATAAAAATTTCGTGGGCAATACGGATTGGGTTGCCCTGCGCAACAAGTATTTTGCCGCCGCCTTCATTGCCGACCCGCAACAGCCCGGGGCGTTCGGCGCATTGCGCGCGCGCTTCGAGTCCGTTACTGGGACCAACGGTAAAGAGGAGGCCGTGACCCGCCACGGCATGGCGCTGGGCTATGATGCCCGCCGACCCGTGTCCATGACCCTCTATTTGGGGCCCCTGTCCTACTTCATTATTCGCGATCTGGATGTCGGGCTCCAGCGCATCATGAACCTCGGTTTTTCCCTGATCCGGCCCATCAGCACCTTTGTGCTCTACAGTCTGGTCTTCTTGCATGGTTATCTGCCTAACTACGGTGTCGTTCTGATCCTGTTTGCCGTTGCCATTCGCGTGCTCACCAATCCTCTCACCAAGAAGAGCGCCATCTCCACCCAAAAAATGCAACTGGTCCAGCCCAGGCTCAAGGAGCTGCAGGCAAAGTATAAGGGCAACCAGCAGAAACTGAGCAAGGAGACCATGGCGCTCTGGAAATCGGAGGGCGTGAATCCGCTGGGGGGCTGCCTGCCCATCCTTATACAGTTGCCGCTGCTGTGGGCGCTGTTTATTGTCTTTCGCACCACCATCGAGCTCCGCGGCCAGCCCTTTATCCTTTGGGTCACCGACCTTTCCGCCCCCGATGTGGTCTTTACCCTGCCCTTCAGCCTACCCCTTTATGGCAGCGGCGTCACCATTCTCGCGCTGATCATGGGCATCACCATGTTCGTCCAGCAGAAATTGAGTGGTGTCTCGAACAATCCCCAGCAGAAGCCCATGATGTACATGATGACGGGCTTTTTCTTTCTCATTTTTAACACCTTTCCCAGCGGCCTGAACCTCTACTACGCCTTTTCCAACATTCTGGGCATCTTCCAGCAGCGCAACATCCGGCGTAAGCTGCAAGCTGGACAGCTCGGAACCACGGGGGCAAAAAGCAAGTAACCCGCCGCTCCCTTTAGCTGTTTATCAAACCCCGCCGTTGATCGTAAATTGCATCACCATGTCACTGGCACCGGATAATGTGCGCTCGCGGGCTGCCGCCCTCCCCTACCGCACCGATACCATCGTTGCCCTGGCGACGCCCCCCGGGCGGGGCGGTCTGGCCGTGGTGCGCCTGAGCGGACCCAAGTCCCTGGCGTGGGCCGGCAAGATGTGCACGGCGCCGCTGGCAGCCAACCCGCGGCACGCCTTTCATGGGGCGGTCACGGCGCCCGACAATGGGCCCGCGCTGGATTCGGGCGTCATAACCTATTTCCAGGCCCCGGCCTCCTTTACCGGCGAAGACGTGGTTGAGTTCAGCATCCACGGCGGCTACGTAACGCCGCGGGAAGTCATCCGTCACCTGGTACGGCTGGGCGCCCGCCAGGCGGAGCCGGGCGAGTTCTCCATGCGCGCCTTTCTCAACGGCAAAATGGATCTGGCCGAGGCGGAGGCCCTGAATGAGGTCATTACCAGCCTGAGCCGGCGCGGACAGCAGGCGGCAACCTACAAATTGAGTGGCGGACTTTCCCGGGAAATCAACCGCATGCGGGCAAGCCTGCTGCGGCTGCTCACCCTACTGGAGCACGAGCTGGATTTTTCCGAGGATGAGCTGGACGCCACCACCCATGCTGACATTCGTAAGGCCTTGGCGCCCGTCGCGGAGCAAGTCCGCCACCTGCAGGCCACCGCACCTTATGGCCGTATCCTCCGCGACGGCGTGCGCATTATCCTCGCCGGCCCACCCAACGCGGGCAAATCCAGCCTGTTTAACGCCCTGGTAGGCCATGAGCAGGCCATCGTTGCAGACCTCCCCGGCACCACCCGGGATAGTCTGGAGGCCTGGATCGATATTGCCGGTTTCCCGGTCTGTCTGGTGGATACCGCCGGGCTTCAGGATACCAGCGATGTTCTGGACCGGGCCGGCGTGGAGCGCAGCCGGCAGCAGCTGGCCGCGGCTGATATTGTATTGCTGCTGGATCCCGACGACCCGGCCGCCGCAACGCTCGACGCAGCGCTGGACCTGGATGACGAACGGCCGCCCGCGCTGCTGCAGGTCCACTCCAAGCGCGACACCGACGGCGACCCACCCGCGGCCGACGGCCCCATCCCCGTCTCGGTCCGGCGCGACAATGGATTGGACCTCCTGCTGGCCCGGCTTGCCCAGGTTTTGAGCGACCACCTCCCCGCCGAGGATGGGGCCGTGGTCAGCTCCGAGCGCCAGCTGGCGGGCCTCGAGCTAGCCCTGCAGCAAATCGAGTCGGCGGTGGAGCAACTGGACGCGGGCCAATCCATCGACGTTATCAGCAGCGAGATTCGCCTGGCGATGGACAGCCTGGCCAACATCATTGGCGAGGTGCCCAACGAAGAGGTGCTCCAGCGCATCTTCAGCGAGTTCTGCGTGGGCAAATAGGCGTGGGCAGTAACGCCAATGTGACCGATCGCGTGTGGGACGTGGTGGTGGCCGGTGGCGGTCATGCCGGCGTGGAGGCCGCCCTGGCAGCGGCACGCCTGGGCTGCGCTACCCTGCTGGTCACCCTCGATCCCCAGGCCATCGGCCGCATGTCGTGCAATCCCGCCATTGGGGGCTTGGCCAAAGGTCACATGGTGCGGGAGATCGACGCTTTGGGCGGCGAAATGGGGCTGGCAGCGGACCAGACCGGGCTGCAGTTCAAAATGCTCAATACTAGCAAAGGTCGCGCCGTCTGGAGCCCCCGGGCCCAGATCGACAAACGCGCCTATGCCCGGCATCTGCTCACCACCGTCTCTAACCAGCCCGGTCTCACCGTGCGCAAGGGCGAGGTCATCGGCGTGCGCGTCAGGCATGGCCGCCTGTGGGGGGTGCTCCTCCGGGAAGCGGGTCGCCTGCGCACCAGGACGGCCATCCTCACCTGCGGCACCTTCCTCAACGGCCTGATCCACATTGGGGACCAGAAATTTCGCGCCGGACGCATGGGTGAGCGGCGCTCGGAGGGCATCACCGAATCGCTCCAGGCGCTGGGGTTTGCGGCCGGCCGCCTCAAAACCGGCACCTGCCCCCGCCTCCACCGTGATTCTATCGACTGGGACCGCACCACACGCCTGCCCGGGGACGAGCGGCCCGTGCCCTTCTCATTCCGCACGCCCCAACCGTTCCAGCCACCCGACGAGCCTTCCTACCAGACCCACACCCGGCCGGCGGTGCACGACATCATCCGGGCCAATCTCCAGCGCTCGCCCCTCTTCACCGGCGAGATTGCCGGCGTGGGGCCCCGTTACTGTCCCAGCATTGAGGACAAGGTGGTGCGCTTCGCCCACCGCAACGAGCACCCCATCTACCTGGAGCCGGAGTGGCACGACGCCCAGCAGATCTATGTCAACGGCTTTTCCACCAGCCTCCCGGAGGACGCGCAGCAGGAGGCCCTCAAACACATTCCCGGTCTGGAGCAGGCCCGCTTCATCCGGCCGGGCTACGCCATCGAATACGATTTTATCCCGCCCCGCCAGCTCCAGGCTACCCTGGAGAGCAAGGACATTGCCGGCCTCTACCTGGCGGGACAGGTGAACGGCACTTCCGGCTATGAGGAGGCCGCTGGCCAGGGCCTCCTGGCCGGTATCAATGCCGCGGCCCAGGTACAGGAACGCCCGGCCCTCGTCCTGGGACGCGACGAGGCCTATCTGGGGGTCATGGTGGACGACCTCATCACCAAGGATAGCGCCGAGCCCTACCGCATGCTCACCTCCCGGGCGGAGTATCGACTCCTGCTGCGCCCCGATGACGCCGATCTGCGGCTCTCACACCACGGCACCGAACGGGGGCTACTCACCCCGCAGGACAGCCGCCGTCTGGAAGCGCGCCGCCGGAATGTGGCCCGCTTCAAGGAGCTGGCCGCAACCCTCAAGATCACCCCGGACAACTCTGGCACCGACGGCCAGTGGGCCACCATACCCCCACAAGGCGCCACCCTCGCGCGCCTCCTCAAGCGGCCCGAATTCACCCTCCACCGTCTGGCACCGCTCTTGCCCGCCGGCGCGCTGGAGGATCTGCCCGAAAGCGACCGCTTCACGGCGGAGACTGACCTCAAGTACGAGGGCTACGCCGCCCGCCAGCAGGCCGCCGCAGCCGCGCTGGCGCGGCTGGAGCACACCCCTCTGGACCCCCAATTCGACCTCGGCGCCATCGTCGCACTCCGGGCCGAGGCCCGTGAAAAGCTGTTGGCGGTGCGACCCCAAACCCTGGGCCAGGCCTCCCGCATCGCCGGGGTCAACCCCCCTGACATCGCCCTGCTGGCCATCCATCTCAAGCGCTGGCATGTTTCACGTGAAACATCGCCGTGAACCGGACTGAGGGGCTGCTGGGGGCCGTTGGCGCTGCCCTGACCCGCCTGGGGGCCGCGCCCGGCGCCCGACTGACGGGGGTCGAGCCCGCCTTTCTGCCCCTCCTGCTGGCCCACCTGTCCACCACCGCCGGCCGGCCCGTTTTGGCCTCCTTTCGCCATGACGAGGAGCTGCTCCGCGCCGGGGAGGCCCTCAGGGGGCTGGGGTGGACCACCGAGGAGCTGGTGCTCTTCCCCGCTCCGGCGGAAGCCGATGCGCCCCCCGGCTTTGACGCTCCCCTGGAGCCGTTTCGACGCGCCGCCCTGGCCCGCCTGGCAGACCCCGCACCGCCCGCTTTTATTCTCTGCACACCGCACCTCCTGGAGCGCGGCCTGCCACCGGCCTCCGCCTTGCGGGCCGCTTCCCTCCGGGTGCAGGCCGGGGCCGTCACCTTCGCCGCCCTGCGCGCCTGGCTCCGGGAGAACGACTACGAGGACGTGCCCCTGGTCACCGAACCCGGCACCTATGCCGTGCGCGGCGGCATCATCGACTGCTTTCCCGTCAATCTCCCGGTCCCCGTCCGCTTCGACTTTGACGGCGAGGTGCTCGAGGAACTCAGAACCTTTCACATCCATTCCCAGACCAGCGACCGCCGCCGGGAGGCCGTCGTCATTTTCTCCTGTGCGGAGACCTCGCAGGAGCCCGTGCCCATCTATGACTACCTGTCCCGGGGATGGGTCGCGGCCGCTGAGGAGCCTGTCCCTCTGGGCGTAGCCCAACCCCCGCCGTACCCGGCACGGGGAGGCCCGGCGAGCCTGAGCCCAGCCGAAGGACCCGCCGCAGTCTGGACGCTCACCGCTTCCAACGGACAGCACCCCGGACAGGACGGTGACCTGCAGGTGGAAGCCCTCGAAAAACCGGCTCTGGAGCCGGCCCTTGTGGCCGCACGCTGGGAGCGCCTCAGGGTTGCGGCCCCCGACGCCCGCGCTCTACTGGTGGCCGACGACCCGGGCCTGGTTGACCGCGCCCGCGCCCGCTTTCCCACTGTGCCCCTGGAGCTGGTTGCCGGCGACTATCCCTCCAGCTTCTCCTCCCCGGCCCTCAAACTGCTGGTGCTCGCCGGCCGCCACCTCCTGGCCCGCCCCGCCATAGTCTTACCGCTGGCGGTGGCCCCGGCCTGGCAACCGTACCGCCAGGCCGCCCCCTCCCTGGCCACCCTGCAACAACATCTCGACACCCTGGAAGCCGGCGACCCCATTGTCCACGTCAGCTACGGCATCGGTCGTTATCTCGGCCTGCTGCCCCTGCCCGCCGCAGGCAACCAGCAGGAGGCGCTGGCCATCGAATACGCCGGCGGCGACCGGGTCTACGTCTCACCCGACAAGGTCGGGCTGGTCTTTCCCTATACCCCGGAGGGCGACGGTCCGCCGCCCCTGGACGCCCTCAATTCCCGACGCTGGGAACGGGTTCAGCAGCGCACCCGGCGCTCCGCCGAGGAGGTGGTGGAGCAGTTGGCCCAGCTCTATGCCCGCCGTCAGGAGGCCGAAGGCCTCGTCCACGCCCCGGACGATGAGTTGCAGCAGGACATGGAGGCCACCTTTCCCTACGTCCCCACCCCCGATCAGCTCCGCGCCATGGATGAGATCGTCCGTGACATGGAGCTCCCCCGCCCGATGGACCGCCTGCTGTGCGGCGATGTCGGCTTCGGCAAGACCGAACTCGCTCTGCGCGCCGCCTTCAAAGCCATTCGCGGCGGCTATCAGGTGGCCCTCATGGCCCCCACCACCATCCTTGCCAACCAGCACTTCATCTCCTTCCGGGCCCGGCTTGAGCCCTTTGCCGTTCGGGTCAACATGCTCTCCCGCTTCGTCCCGCCCGCGACCCAGCGGCAAACCCTCCAGGACCTGGCCGCCGGGTCGGTGGATCTGCTCATCGGCACCCACCGCCTCCTGTCCAAGGAGGTCTTCTTCAAACGCCTGGGTTTGCTCATCGTCGACGAGGAGCACCGCTTCGGCGTCAAGCAAAAGGAGCACCTCAAGTCGCTCAAGGCCTCCGTGGACGTGCTCAGCATGTCCGCCACCCCCATTCCCCGCACCCTGCACTTCTCGCTGGCGGGCATTCGGGATATCTCCCGCCTCGCTACGCCACCGCTGCAGCGTATGCCCATCTCTACTTCGGTACACTATTACGGCCTGGGACTGCTCAAGGAGGTGATTCAACGGGAGCTGCGCCGAGACGGCCAGGTTTACGTCGTGCATAGTAACGTCAAGGACATCCACCGCCTGGCCCGCGACCTCCAGGAGGCGCTGCCCCAGGTCAAGCTGGCCGTGGCCCACGGACAGCAACCCGCCCGCCAGCTCGAAAGCACCATGCTGGCCTTCGCCGAGCGCCGCTTCCAGCTGCTGGTCTGTACCAGCATCATCGAGTCGGGCATCGATCTGCCTAATGTGAATACCGTCATTATCAACAACGCGCACCGCTTTGGCCTGGCCCAGCTGTATCAGATTCGTGGCCGGGTGGGGCGCGGCAACCGCCAGGCCTACGCCTACCTCATCATTCCCCGGCGGCCCCGTCTTTCCCGCCAGGCCACCAAGCGCTTGAAGACCATCGAACGCCACAGCGCGCTTGGCTCCGGCTACGCCTTGGCCCTTCGCGACCTGGAAATCCGCGGCACCGGCAATCTCTTCGGCCTGGAGCAGAGCGGCCACGTCGCTGCCGTGGGCCTCGACCTCTACACCCGCATTATTCGCGACGTCGTGCGCGAGCGCGACATGGGCGGCGAGCAGTCCACGCCCCTGCCCCGCGACGATGTCACCGTGCGCCTTTTTCCCGACGCACGGCTACCCGCCGGCTACGTCGCCGAACCCCATCTGCGCCTCAACCTGTACCGCCGACTCGCCAGCCTGGCCACCCTGGAGGAGTTGGACCGTTTTCGCCACGAACTCGCCGACCGCTTTGGGCCCCTGCCCGCCGAGGCTGAAGACCTCTTGCGCACGGCCCGCCTCGCCATCCGCGCCGCCCACTTGCACATCAAGGCTGTTCGAGCGGCCCCCCGGGGGCAGCTGCACCTGGACTTCCCGCCGCCCAGCGATGCGTCCGAACTGCTCAGCGCCATCGAGGCCGCGCTGGAACCAACCGGCAACGCTTATCGTTTTGTCAACCTGAAGAGTGGTGAGCTGCGCCTCGTGCTCACCATCAACCAGGCCGACGCCTACACCCATGCCGAGGATTTTCTACAAACCCTGGAGGACAAAATAGCTGCCGACGGGGCCGCCGCCGCCGCGTAAACAGTATGAGCATGCCCACTCGCCCCCAAAAACGCTTACTTCGGCCGTCACGCCTGTGGGCGGCCGCGCTGGCCGCGGCGGCCATCGTTCTGTTAGGCTGTTCCCAGCGGGTGGCGGATGATGAGCCGCCCCTCGCCAGCGTGGAGGGCCGCACCATCACCCTGAGCGAGCTGCAGCAAGGGTCCAACCTCAACTATCTGTCCATCGGCGAAGCCACCGAGCGCTGGATTGACGACCAGGTCTTGCTCAGCTATGCGCGCAGCTCAAAACTCATCGACCGCCGGACCCTCTCCACGCGCCTCCGCAACCACGAGCGCCAGCTGCTCGCCGCCCTGCTGCTCGATTCGCTCCTGATGCGGTCCATCTACATCGATCCCGAACGCGTACGGGAATACTATGCCAACAACCTCAAGGAATTTCAATTTCCCGCTGCCGCCGCTTTCATTGTTCATTTGGGGTTTCTCCAGTCGCATGATGCGCGCTCCGCGCTCCAGCGCCTGCGCAGTGCCGACCACCGCGACTCCGTGCTGAATCATTTTAACTTTGACCGCCAGATGGTGATCCGACACCGCCTCATCCCGGTTCTGGACCAGGCCATCTTTTCCGCCCCCGTGGGCCAGCTCCTGGGGCCCATTGTATCCGACTTCGGCTATCACCTGGTCTGGGTGGAGCGCCTCTTCAAGCCGGGTGAGACCATGCCCTTCGCTCTGGTGCGCCGCGATATCTTCGAGCGCCTGTTCCAGTTGCAACGGCCCCTGGCACGCTCGTCCATCCTTGATAGTTTACGCGAAACTCTCGATGTACAGGTCTTCCATCCCTAAGCTCCTCCTCGCCCTCCTGCTGCTGCCACTCGCTCTGAGATCGCAGGAACTGGTGGACGGCATTGCCGCCATCGTGGGTGACAAGATCATCTTGAAAAGCTCTGTTGCCCAGCTGGCCCAGATGAACGCCCTTCAGAGCGGGATCAATCTGGCCGCCAATCCGCAGCTCGCTGAGCGGCTGCAGGCCGATGCGTTCGAGAATCTCGTGTTGCAAAATATCCTCCTGGCCCGCGCCAAGGTGGACAGCCTTGACATCATCCCGGATGAAGATGTTGACCAAGCCCTGGAACAGCAGGTCGCATCCATCATCGCCCAGATCGGCTCCGAAGAGCGCTTCGAAGAGGTCGTGGGCCAGAGCCTGCGCGATTTCCGCCGCGACCGGTGGTATGACATCAGGGATCAAATTATTGCCGAGCGCTACCAGCAGGAAAAGGTCGGCGGTGTCACCGTGACGCGCGGCGAAGTCACCACCTTCTTTGAAACCTACCGCGATAGCCTGCCGGCCGTTGATGCGCAGATCGAGTTCTCCCAGCTGATTTTACAGGTCCTGCCCGGCGACAGCGCCCGCGACCAGGCCCACACCAGGATTCACGATTTGCGCCGCCAGATAGTCCAGGGAGCCGCTTTAGCTGACCTGGCGCGGCTGTACTCCGACGACCCCGCATCCGCCGATCGGGGCGGCGAGCTTGGTTTCGTCCGCCGAGGTGTTTTCGTGCCCGCCTTTGAGGAAGCGGCCTTCGGGCTCGCTATCGGCGAACTCAGCGAAGTGGTGGAAACGCCCTTCGGTTTCCACATCATCGAGGTCCTTGAAAAACAGGGTGAGCGCATCAGCGTCCGCCACATCCTGGTGGCCATTACCCCAACCGAGGCCGACAGGCAATCCGCCCTCACCCGCGTGCGCGATTACTACTATCTGCTGGAAGCAGCACCCGCGCTCTTTGACTCCCTCGTCCAGGTGCTCTCAGAGGAAGAAAACGCTTCTCCCGACTTGGGCTATATCGGCTGGCTGGAAATGAACCGTCTCCCGGAGGAGGCCTACCGTGCAGCCGTCTTCGGTGTTCTGCCTGGCGAGGTCACCCCGCCTTTCGAAACCCAAGCAGCTTTCCACATGCTTAAAGTTCTGGGCATCAAAGACGGCGGGGCACCAACTCTTGAGGACTACTATCCACAGTTGGAGGCCCTCGCCCTGCGGGACAAACAGGCAAAATACCTCGAAAATTGGATCGCTCGGGTCCGTAAAGAGGTGTTTATCAAGACAATGTATTAGCTATCCTCATTCCCACTCTGTCAAAAAGTGCATAAAGACTGTAATCTCCTCAATTGCACGCCGGCTCCAATTTTTCCCTCCAACTACCCCGTACCCTTACCCCTATCCCAACCTTATCCACAATACATACTCACGCCCCACAGCTGAAAATACCCTCCAGCACCGCTCTCAGTTCTGCCACTTATCCACATTTTGAACAGGTCTTATTACAAATAATATTCTTAAAGTAATCCTTACAAAGTAATTATATTTATATTCGATCAAACTTTTAAGATTGCCAGGCGAGATCGTCTCTCGTTGGGCGACAATTCCCTTGGTGAAAAGGGTTGATTCTCAGTAATTTCAGGGGCATTGATCCTGGGGTGGCGTTACATTTCCGCACAACCTGTGATATCACTATCCTGACAACCACAACATGAAGTTTACTTCCGACCGGTCCTCGCTGTTACAGGCTCTCCAGCAGGTAGGCAAAGTTACCCCGACCCGGTCGACACTCCCCATCCTGGGCTCGGTCCTGCTGTCGGGCGATGGCGACCGTCTCAGCCTCCGCGCCACTGATCTGGAGATCACTCAGGTCGTCTCTATTCCTGCCAAGATATCCCAGGAGGGCAGTGTCGCTATTCAGCACCGCACCCTCATGGAGATTACCGGCGAGATGCCCGAGGGCGAAATCGAGATTCAGGTGGCCGATGACCGCAAGGTGCAGATCAGCACGTCTTTCGGCTCTTACTCCATCATGGGTAAACCCGTCGACGAGTTTCCCTCCCTGCCGGCCATCGATGGCCAGCAGGCGGTGAAGCTGCCCGCCGCTCTGCTCAAGCGGGTCATTGACAAGACCGCCTTTGCGGTCAGCCGCGACGAACTGAAGCCGTCCCTCATGGGCGTGCTGCTGCAGTTCCAGGACGACGGGCTCCTCGCGGTTGCCACCGACGGCCATCGCCTGGTGAAGCACCGTCGCACGGACTATACCGGCAACGGCTACCAGGGCAGCACCATCGTACCGGTGAAGTTTCTCAACATCCTCAGCGGCTATCTGGACGGTGACGACGACATTACCCTCAACATCGGAGAGAACCACCTGGCGGTGGAAAGCCACGACATGCAGCTGTTCACCCGCATCATCGATGAGCGCTTCCCCGACTATGAGGGCGTATTTCCCGATGATAACGACAAGACGCTCAAGATTGACCGCAATGAACTCCTGGCTGCCGTGCGCCGGGTAAGCATCTTCTCCAACAAGACCACCCACCAGATTGCCCTGAAACTCAGCGCCGACGGCCTGGAGCTCTCCACTGAGGATGTCGAGACCGTCTCCTCGGCCCATGAAACCCTGCCCGGCGACTTTACCGGCGACCCCCTCACGGTGGGCTACAACTCGAACTACCTGCGCGACCTGGTCACCCATATGGACGGCAATCAGATCCTCATGCAGTTTCGCACCCCGGTCTCCGCCGCCGTGATTCGACCCGAGGAGCAGCAGGAGGGCGAGTCGCTCGTCATGCTGCTGATGCCCATCAGGCTCAGCGACTGACCGCTGGTGGCCCGTCAGACCACTGCTCGGCTCCACCCGCTCGTGGCCCCCTCGGCCCCCTGGACCTTTTGACCTTCGGCTGCAAGCTGCTGCTGCAGCGCGCTGGTGCTTGGGGCGCCCAGGCCCGTCTCCCCGACGTGATGGGGATCGGCTCATGACCAGCCTCGCCAAGGCCATCAGCGGCCTGCTGGAAGAGTCCGGTCTGGAGCGGGGCGTTCGCACCCAGCGGGCGGTCTCCCTCTGGTCCCAGGCCGTGGGTCCGGTCGTGGCCCGCAATTGCCCCGCTGTGCGCGTGGATGGTGCCACCCTGCTGGTGAAGGCCAAGTCGGCCGCTTGGCGCAACGAGATTGCCTTTCAGAAAAACCATATCCTTGACACCTTGAACCAGTCGCTGGGTGACGCCCAACTCAGCGACATTCGCTTCTGCTGATGGGTACGCAGGAAGTCATCAAAGAGGTCCTCCAAAGCGAGCCCCCACAGGACGAGGAACGCTACGGCGCCGATAAGATTACCGTCCTCAAGGGGCTGGATGCCGTCCGCAAGCGCCCCGCCATGTTCATCGGCGATCTGGGCCGCCGGGGTCTCCACCACCTGATTTACGAAGTCGTGGATAACTCCGTCGACGAGGCCATGGCTGGCTACTGCACCAGGATTGAGGTGGTGCTCAATCAGGACGGCAGCTGCACCATCACCGACGACGGCCGCGGTATTCCCGTCGACATCCATGAGGACGAGCAGCGCCCGGCGCTGGAGCTGGTCATGACGGTCCTGCATGCCGGCGGCAAGTTTGACAAGGGTTCCTACAAGGTCTCCGGCGGCTTGCACGGGGTGGGCGTCTCCGTGGTGAACGCCCTCTCCGAATGGTGCCGCGTTGAAATCCGGCGCGCGGGTAACATCTACGAGCAGCGCTATAAGCGGGGCGCGATCCAGGGACCCATCGAGACGCGGGGCGGAGCAGTGGGCACCGGCACGTCCGTGACCTTTAAGCCCGACGGCGAAATCTTCAAACAGCCCGTCTTCGAGTTCGACATCATCGATGATCGCCTGCGGGAGCTGGCCTACCTGAACAGTAGCCTGGAAATTTCCCTCGCCGATGAGCGCTCTGGCAGCGAGCGCAAGCAGGTCCATCACTACAAGGGCGGCTTGGAGGAATTTGTCCGCCAGCTCGATGCCACCCGCACCGCCCTCATCCCCAATCCCATCCACCTGGAGGGGGAAAAGGACGGCGTGCCGGTGGAACTGGCGCTCCAGTATAATGATGGATACAATGAGAATATCTTTACTTTTGTGAACTCCATCAGCACGGTGGAAGGGGGCACCCATCTCGCCGGCTTCAAGACGGCCCTCACCCGCTCGCTGAACCAGTACGCCGTCAAGAACAACCTGTTCAAGTCCACGAAGAGCGCCAAGAACACGTTCTCCCTCAGCGGCGAAGACGCCCGCGAGGGGCTTACCGCCGTCCTCTCCATCCGCGTGCCCGACCCCCAGTTCGAAGGCCAGACCAAAACCAAACTGGGCAACGGCGAGGTCAAGGGCATCTGCGACTCCATCATCATGGAGGGCCTGGCAGATTACTTCGAGCGCAACCCCGGTGTCGCCCGCAAGATCATCGAGAAAGCCGAACTGGCCGCCCGCTCCCGGGAGGCCGCCCGCCAGGCCAAGGACCTCATCCGCCGCAAGAGCGCCCTGGACTCCTCCAGTCTGCCCGGCAAACTGGCCGACTGCTCCAACACCGAACCCGAGTTCTGCGAACTTTTCCTGGTGGAGGGCGATTCGGCCGGCGGCTCGGCCAAGCAGGGGCGCGACCGACGTCTCCAGGCCATTCTGCCCCTCAGGGGCAAGGTGATCAATGCCGAGCGCGCCCGCGAAGACAAGCTCCTCGCCAACACCGAGATTCAGGCCATCATCACCGCTTTGGGCACCGGTTACGGCGGGGGCGACGAGGAGGAGCATGAGAACGGCGCCAGCTCCGACTTCAACATCGAGAACCTGCGCTACCACAAGATCATCATCATGACCGACGCCGACGTGGACGGCAGCCATATCCGCACCCTGCTGCTCACCTTTTTCTACCGCAAGATGCAGCCCCTCATCCACGGCGGCCACATCTACATCGCCCAGCCGCCCCTCTACCGCATCCGCCAGGGCAAGACCGAGCTGTATGCCTATTCCGACGAGGAGCGGGACGTCATCCTGAAGCGCCTGAAAAAGGATTCGGGCAAAAAGCCCCAGCCCGAAATCAACCGCTACAAGGGGCTGGGGGAAATGAACCCCGACCAGCTCTGGTCCACCACCATGGACCCCGAAACCCGCACGCTGCTGCGGGTTACCGTCGAGGACGCCGCCGCGGCCGCCGACCTCTTCGCCCGACTCATGGGTGACGACGTGGAGGCGCGCCGGGAGTTCATCGAGACCAACGCCCTGAACGTCACTTTCCTGGATATTTAGCCATGTTTCACATCCCCATTGGGTGCGACGCCCGCGGCTGCCCGCCCCGCGCTGACGTCTCCGGAACGACAGGTCAATGGACGTAAGCCACGGCAAAATCGAGCCCCGCGAAATTGTCGACGAGATATCGGAGTCCTATCTCAACTACTCCATGTCTGTCATCGTCAGCCGGGCCTTGCCCGATGTCCGCGACGGACTGAAGCCCGTCCACCGCCGGGTGCTTTACGGCATGTCCGAGCTGGGGTTGCCCTTTAATCGGCCCCACAAGAAGTGCGCCCGCATCGTGGGCGACGTCATGGGCAAGTATCATCCCCACGGCGACGCATCGGTCTACGATACCCTGGTTCGCATGGCCCAGCCCTGGTCCCTCCGCTACCCCCTGGTGGACGGCCAGGGCAATTTCGGCTCCATCGACGGCGACAGCGCGGCGGCCATGCGCTATACCGAGGCCCGCATGAGCCGCATTACAGGCGAACTCCTGGGGGACCTGGACAAGGAGACCGTCGACTTCGCCCCCAATTTCGACGACACCCTGCAGGAGCCCACCGTGTTGCCGGCCCGGATGCCGGCCCTGCTGCTCAATGGGTCCGATGGGATCGCCGTGGGCATGGCCACGAAAATTCCGCCCCACAACCTTAACGAGGTAGTGGCGGCCCTCATCACTCTCATTGACCGTCCCGATGACCCCGAAGTCACCATCGATGAGCTCATGACCAGCATTACCGGCCCCGACTTCCCCACCGGCGCCTATATCATGGGCACCGATGGCATCCGGGCGGCCTACCACACCGGGCGCGGCCTGGTGATCATGCGGGCCAAGGCCTCCGTGGAGGAGGTACCCGGCAGCGGCGGGCGCCCCGACCGGGAGCAGATCGTCATTACCGAGATCCCCTACCAGACCAACAAGTCCCTCATCATCGAGCGCATCGCCGCCCTCGTCCGCAGCAAAAAACTGGACGGCATCCGCGACGTGCGCGACGAATCGGACAAGGATGGCATCCGCCTGGTCGTCGAGGTCAAGCGCGACGCGGTACCCGAGGTGGTCCTCAACAACCTTTATAAGCATACCCAGCTCCAGGACACCTACGGCATCATCATGCTGGCCCTGGTGAACAGCCGGCCCAAGGTGCTCAATCTGAAGCAGATGCTGGGTCACTTCCTGGACTTCCGCCACGAGGTGGTGGTGCGCAGCACCGAGCACGAGCTCCGCGCAGCGGAGGAACGGGCCCACGTCCTCGAGGGGCTGAAGATCGCCCTGGAAAAAATCGACGCCGTCATCGCCCTCATCCGGGCCTCCCGAGACACCGATACCGCCCGGGCAGGCCTCATACAGTCCTTCCGGCTATCCGAGCGCCAGGCCAAGGCCATCCTGGAGCTGCGCCTCCAGCGACTCACATCCCTGGAAGTTGACAAGGTGGTGGACGAATATGCCGAGGTCATCAAGCAGATCGAAAAGCTCAAGAGCATTCTCGCAAGTCGCCCCCTGCGCATGGCCATCATCAAGGAGGAGCTTGAGCAGCTGCGCGAGCGCTATGGCGATGATCGCCGCACGGAGATCATCCCCACCTTGGGTGATTTCTCCGTCGAGGATATGATTGCCGAAGAAGACATGGTGATCACCATCAGCCACAACGGCTTCATCAAGCGCTCGCCCAGCAGCCAATGGCGCCGCCAGCGTCGGGGCGGCCGCGGCATTCAGGGGGCCACCACCCGCGAAGACGATTTCGTGGAGCACCTGTTCATCGCCTCCAGCCATGACTATATCCTCTTTTTCACCGACCGCGGGAAGTGTTATTGGCGCAAAGTGCACGAGATTCCCCAGGTGGGCCGCCTCTCCAAGGGCCGCGCCATCATCAACCTCATCGAGTGCGGCGCCGGGGAGAAGGTGCGCGCCTTCGTGGCCGTCCGCGAGTTCAGCCCCGAAAACTTTATCGTCATGGCCACCCGGAAGGGGCTCATCAAGCGCACCGCCCTGAGCGCCTACGGCAATCCCCGCCGCGGCGGCATCTACGCCATCGACATTGTCGCGGACGACGAACTCATCGAAGCCCGCATCGCCACCAACGAGCACGACATCATCATGGGCACCCGTTACGGCAAGGCCATCCGCTTTCCCGTCGACAACGTGCGCCCCACGGGCCGCAAAACCCGGGGCGTCCGGGGCATCCGGCTGGGCGGCGAGGACGACTACGTGGTGGGCATGATGGTGGTGCGTCGCGAGGGCACCGTGCTGGTGGTCACCGAAAACGGCTATGGCAAGCGCACCGACGTGCTGCAGTACCGCGTCACGCACCGCGGCGGCAAGGGCATCCTCACCCTGAAAACCACCGACAAGGTCGGCCCCCTGGTCGCCCTCATGGAGGTGGTGGAGAGCGATGACTTGATGATCGTCACCAATAAGGGCGTTCTCATCCGCCTGCCGGTGCAGGACATCCGCACCATCGGCCGCAACACCCAGGGCGTACGCGTCATCCGTCTGGACCAAGGCGCCCGCATCGCCTCCATCTCCAGGGTCGTCGAGGACGAGGACAAGTCCGAAGGCGCGCCGGAGACCAACGGCCAGCCCGAGCCGGCCCCGCCCCCGGCCGCCGCAGAATAGAGGCCCCGCCCGGCGTGTGGCGGCCTGGCAACCCCTCGAATACTGTTCCACCTTGGGGCCCTCCACGTGCGCTTCCCTGCTCTCATCTTAGCCGTGCATCTGGCCGCCGCTACCAGCTCCGGCGCGCGGACGCCGCTCCCCAAGGCTGGTTCACCCTGGCGCTCCGCCACACGGACACAGGCTGGCGCATCGTCCACGATCACACCTCCGCCGGCGAGTAGGAGCGGCCCCCGGCCGATGCTGCCGTGACCAGCCCCACCGGCATCCTCGATCCCGCCGCTCTGGCTGACATTCAGGCCCGCATCGCTGCTGCCCAGGCCCGCAGTGACCACGCCGCCGCGCAGGTCACGCTGGTGGCCGTCACCAAGGCGTTTCACGTGGAGACGCTGATTTCCGCGTATAAGGCCGGCCTGACGACGCTGGGTGAGAGCCGCGTCCAGGAGGCCGCCGCCAAACTGCCCCTGTTCCCCCACCGCGCCGCCTGCCAGGTACGCCTCATCGGCCACCTCCAGTCCAACAAGGCCCGCCAGGCCGTGGCGCTGTTCGATCTCATCGAGTCGGTGGACTCCCTGAAGTTGTTCCGCAGGCTGGACCAGCTGGCGGCGGATGCGGGGCGCGAGTTGCCGGTCTACCTTCAGGTGAACGCGGGGCATGACCCCGCCAAGTTCGGCTTCGATCCCGCTGAGCTGGTCAACCTCAGCGCTGAGCTGCAGTCGGCGCACCAGCTGCGCATCGCCGGCGTCATGACCATCGCGCCCCTCACCGCTGATGAAAGCCGCCTGCGGGACTGCTTTGCCACGGCCCGGCAGGTCCGCGATGACCTCCAGGCCCAGCTGCCCGCCTGCACCGACCTGTCCATGGGCATGAGCGACGACTTCGAGCTGGCCGTGGAGGAGGGCGCCACCCACGTGCGGCTGGGCCGGGCGCTGTTTGGTGAGCGGCCAGTCCCGGCGGACCACTAGGCGTCATGGCGCAGCCCTATCTTGATGAGCTCACCGCCCTGATCGAGGCGTCGTCCCTGGCGAGCGCGGATGCGGCTTCGCTGGACTGCCGTCATTTCTTCAGCGGCGCCGCGGCGTATGTGCAGGGCCAGGTCTTCGCCCTGCTCACGCCGGTGGGGCTGTCGCTGAAGCTATCGCCGGCCCACCGCCAGGCGCTCAAGGGCAACCACGGCGCGAAACCGTTGCGGCAGTTTCCCAAGGGGCCCATCAAAAGGGACTACGTGGTGTTGTCCCCAGCCATGCGGCGCGATCCGGCTGCCCTCCGTCCGTGGCTGCAGGCCAGCGTGGACTACGTCCGGTCCCGGTTGCCACCAGCCGCTGCGGCCGGGTCAGCTTGAGCAGCCCTCAGCCGTAGCGCCGGTCGTCGCCGGTGACGACCAGCACCACCCGCTCACCCTTTGCGATCCAGCCACTCTCGATGAGGCGCTCCAGCCCCAGCCAGGCCGCCGCCGCTTCCGGGCCGGGCGACAGCTCTGAGATCTCCGCCAGCCGCTGTTGGGCGCCGGCTAAGGCGTCCTCGCTCACCGCTACCGCCGTCCCGCCGCTGGCCCGCAGCACCGACAGCATCCATGGCCCCGCCAGCGGCGCCGGTACCATTAAGCCCAGCGCAGCGGTGTTGGGCTCCGGCCACGGTTCGGTGGCGTCGCCCCCGGCATCAAAGGCCTGCACCACCGGCGCGCACCCGGCCATCTGCACCGCCACCATGCGCGGCATGGGCTGCCGTACCCAGCCCAGTTCGCCCAGCTCCCGGAACGCCTTCCAGATGCCGATGAGGCCGGTGCCCCCGCCGGCGGGGTAGACCACCACCTCCGGGAAGGCCCAGTCCAGCTGTTCGGCGAGCTCCAGCCCCAAGGTCTTTTTGCCCTCCAGGCGGTACGGCTCCCGGAAGGTGGAGAGGTCGAACCAGGTGAGGTCCAGCTCCGACTTCATTTGCGCGGCGGCCTCGGCGATGGTCTGGCCGGCCAGCCGCACGTCTGCGCCGCTGTCGCGCGCCTCCTCCACAAAGGGGGCGGGAATCGTCTCCGGCATATAGACCCGGCATTCCAGCCCCGCCGCCAGGGCGTAGACCGCCGCCGACACCCCGGCGTTGCCCGCCGATGGCAGCGCCACCCGCTGAATGCCCAGTCCCCGGGCCATGGACAGCGCCGCGCACATGCCCCGGTCCTTGAAGGAGCCGGTGGGGTTGGCGGTCTCGTCCTTCAGGTAGACCCGCCGCCCGCGGTAGTCCCGCTCCAGCAGGGGCGTCTGGGCTTCCCCCAGCGACAGGAACGACGGCTCCGGCAGGGACGGCAGCAGCGGTTGCCAGTGCCACAGGCCGGGGATGTCGGGCAGGTCCTCCGGCAGGAACTGCTCCGGCGACCAGAAATAGTCCGCCCGCAACGGCTGCCCGCAGGCCGTGCAGACCGTCTGCACCTCGTGGGGTGAATGGGCCCTTTCGCACGCCCAGCAGGTAAGCGTCATGGCGCGAAGTTAGGGGCGGAGAAGTGGTCTTGGTAGGCCGTGCTATCTCTCATTGTCCGAATGCATATCACAGGCCGTGCAAGAGAGGGTCAATATTGCAATTTGCAGTGAAGACGACTGCGGCTAGTGTTCCAGGCCCCCAGATACGGAGCATTATAGGAGCTTGCCTTCCCCGGCGCTACGTTAGTAAGCTTAACCTTTGCATATTTAAGATCATAGGCTACCGGAGGATCGCATTGTGGATGATTCCGTTACTAACCACGTAGAAACCAACTATCCAGATTATTCACGCCTGTATCACGAGGCAACAAGTTTTTACCGGGAACAGTTCAGGAGCCTTGACAAAGTAAAGGGAACCCAAATAACTGATCTCTTGCCGGAATTGATACTGGTGCAGTTCAGTATGATCTGCTTCCAATCCCTCTCCAGCGTCTTTCACCTACTTCAGAGAAGAGAGTTCTTTACTCCGTTATTGATAGTCCGAAACATGCTTGAGTACGCTATTACCTGGGCATACATTAAAAAAGATCCAATGGTCAGAGCGAACCAATACTCAAATGATGGATTACGGATACAACTTGGATTAACCGCTGCCGCCCGAGATCACCCCGACGGAGATCACCGCGACGGCTCCGACGGCTCGTCCTCGACGCGGCCGGCGCGCCCCAGCAGCTCGTGCAGGCGCTGCGCGGAGAACGGCAGGAA
>JADFSS010000004.1:65083-76558 GCA_022560655.1 Candidatus Neomarinimicrobiota bacterium | reverse complement strand
CGGCATCCAGCAGTGGGTGGCCCGCTACGATGGCCCGGGAAATGCCTCTGACGTGGCCACCGCCCTGGCCCTGGACGCTGCCGGGAACGTCTACGTCACGGGAATCAGTGAGGGTTCCGGCACCTCTGTTGACTACGCCACGGTAAAATACAATACGGCCGGCATCCAGCAGTGGGTGGCCCGCTACGACGGCCCGGGAAACTCCGATGACGGGGCCGCCGCCCTGGCCCTAGACGCTGCCGGGAACGTCTACGTCACGGGACCCAGTGTGGGTGTCGGCACCTCGGATAACTACGCCACCGTGAAATACGATACAGCTGGGGTCCAGCAGTGGGTGGCCCGCTACGAAGGCCCGGAAAATTCCTCTGACGTGGCCGCCGCCCTGGCCCTGGACGCTGCCGGGAACGTCTACGTCACGGGAAGCAGCCAACGCGGAGGGTCCAGCGTATATACGACGATCATGTACGTTCAGACGCCCCCCGTTTCAGTCGCCCCTGAGCCAGGTGGCCCGCCGAGGAGCTATCGCTTGGCCCAGAACTACCCCAACCCATTCAACCCGGTGACCACCCTGCGCTTCGACCTGCCTCAGGCCGGCCAGATGACCCTGGTCATCTACGACCTGCTGGGCCAGGAAGTCCGCCGCTGGGATATTTTGTTTCAATCAGCCGGATACCACCAGGTCATTTGGGATGCATCAAGTGTGGCGTCAGGCGTCTATCTCTACCGCCTAGAGGCGGGTGATTTCGTGCAAACGAGGAAGATGCTGCTCCTGAGGTAGGGAGAGGAGCGTAAGTCGCTTGCCGTGCACTAAACCAGCGCCCCGCGTATGATGAGCCCGACGAGCCACGGAAACGAATCACCCTAGACCCCCCACTGCGTCAATCCTCACCATTCCTTGACCACCGGCCCTGCCTTACCTTCCACACCTGCTCTTTGACAACCTTCCTGCGCCCCGCCAACGGCCGAGGCCCGCTCTCCGCCACCGGCCTGGAGGGGCCATCTTAGGGTCGCGTTGGGGTCATCTTGGGGCCATGTTGGGGCCACCCTTCCCGTCGGTGACCGTGGCCCCGGCACCGGGGGGAGGGGGTCACCCTGAGCTTGCCTTGCCCCGCCGCGCCACCAGCTCCCGCCAGCTCATCCTCACCAGGTAGACCCAGACAGGCAGTGGCCGGGAGCACCGGCTACAGGCTCTCCAGGAAGCTCAGCAGGTGCTCGTTGAACACGGCGGCGTTCTCCAGGTTGCTCAGGTGGGCCGCAGCGGGTATGACCTGCAGGGTCGCATGGGGGAGAGCGGCCACCAGCGCCTCGGCGTCCGCGGGTGGCGTGAGGGTGTCGTGCTCGCCCACCAGGACGAGTGTTTTGAGCGCCATGTGGGGCAGGGCAGCGGTGGTGTCGGTGCGGGCGGCCAGGGCCAGCAGTGTGCCGCTGATGCCCCGGGTTTCGTTGCCCGTGATCATGCCCTTGATCCTCTGCACGAGGTCGGGCTGATGTTCCATCGTCGCGGGCGTCAGAACGGCCTTGGTAAAGCCCTCCGCGAAAGCGGCCACGCCGTGGCTCCTGACGGACAGCATGCCGGCGGCACGACTGACCTTGGCGGCGTCGTTGTCGGCGGTGCTTTTGGTGTCGGCGAGGACCAGAGCGTTGAAGCGGTCTGGGTGGCGCTCCACGGCGCGCAGGGCGACGTAGCCGCCCATGGACAGGCCGCAGACCACGGTCTGCTCAATGGCCAGGTAATCGAGCAGGGCCAGCAGGTCGTCCACGAAGAACTCGATGGTGTATTGTCCGGACCCCACGTCGCTCTCGCCGTGCCCGCGAACATCATAGGTGACGGCGCGGTAGCGGGGCGGCAGCGCCGCCAGCTGTGGGGCCCACATGTGGCGGTTGAACGGGAAGCCGTGGATGAAGACGACGGGCGACCCGCCGTCGTCGCCCTGGATATCATAGCCCAGTGTGTGGCCGTTGAGTTCAGTTTGCACCTATGCTCCTTTCAGTTTGCAGCGCCCGGTGCCCCGTGGTGAGTCCCGGTTTTCACGGGGTTGCAGGCCTTACAGGACAGCATCCAGCACCTGCTCAATGGTGAGGGGCGCGCTGCCCTCGAGTCGATTGTTCACGAATACATAGCCGGGGAAATTAGTCTGCATGGCCCGGTTCAGGTGGTCGATGAGTGCCGACCTGAGCTCGTTCAGGGGCCGCTGCAGCCGCTCGTAGGGCGAAAATAGACTTACGGCATCCTCATAGGCCATTTGCGGCGGCGTGAGTAAGCGCATGACAAAATAGGGTGCGGAAAAGGAGTCCTCGTGGGCCAGCTGCTCGGGCAGAGACGGCATCCAGCTCCAGGAATTGTGCACGTGGGCGATGCCGTGCGTGCGCAGCACCCCGAAGTAGTCGCTGTTGAACAGCTGCCGGTTGCGCACCTCCACGGCATAGTGGGGCCCCACGGGCAGCGCGGCCAGGAAATCGTCCAGACGCTGGAGAAAAGTATCGTCCGCAAGGATTTGCCGGGGCAGCGTCCCGAACTGGAACATGATGGGGCCGAGCTTGTCCCCCAAAGGGAGCACGCGATCCAGGAACCGGGCAACGAACAATTTTGCGTTCAGGAAATCGGCATTGAGCTGCCCCTTGCGGCTGCCGTAGCGGGCGTGTCGCGGATAGGTGTAAACGGTGATCTCCTCGGTGACCTTCAGCCCGAAGCGAAAGCCAGCGGGAGTCTGGGCGGCCAGCTCAGCGATCAGCTGCTCGTCCGGAAAGCGATAGAAGGTGGCATCGACGCCCACCGCAGGAAAATGGAGGGCATACTCACGCAGACAGCCCCGCTGAAAGGCTTTGCGGCTGGGATAGTGCTGGTGGTAGACCAGCCCCTGCCAGCCGGGGTACTTCCAGGACGAAGTGCCCAGGTAAATGCCCGACCGCAGGGCCAGCTGGGTCGCCCGGTCAGTGATGCCTGCCTGCACGATCTCCGCGGGCAGCACTCAAGCCTTGAAGCAGCGGGTGGCCACAGCAGGCAAGCTCAGGGGAAGCGGGTCATGGCGGCACCCATGACCTTGATGAGCAGGGGCGCGAAGAACCCGCCAGCGGGTCCCGTTGGAAGCAGCAGCCGGTGCGGGAACTGCGGTTGATTCGTCCTCCTGGTCATCATCCTCTTCGTCCGGAAAACGCTTTCGTTCCCGCTCTCTGTCTCTCGTTTCCATGCCTTAGCTCCTCATTTCATGTCGGTGGTCCAGGAATTCTCTCGCTCCAGTCGCGCCGTATCAGCTGCCGGTGATGACGCGATTGGGCGTCGTGACCAGCACTTCGTGCGGGCCGTCCATGCGGTACCCGTTGTCGGCCAGGGCATCGGGGAGCAGATGCCACCACAGTACGCTCACTTTTGCGCCCGAGTACCAGTGATAGATGAGCTCGAACTTCAGGTCCAAAACACGGCCGGGGGCGATGGTCAGATCAGTGCACCTAGCGGGATGTTCGCACGGCTTCCAGCGGGCATAGGGGGCTGCCTGGTGTTCAAAGGCCGCCACGTAAACGGTACGGTTGGAATTGTTAAAGATGGCGAGCTTGGATGGTCGCAGCTCCACAATTGTCGGGCTGATCGGAGGCCGCAGCACGCTCAACCCAACCAGGAGGGCAAGCACACCAACTATCACGGGATAGTACAGTTTCTTATTCAAGAAAGTTCGTGATGCTGGACGGTCCCGGGTTGATGACTGTTGGCCCCTGGACGGCACGTCGGCAATTTAGCGGGGCTGGGTCGCGCCCACAAGCAAAGGCATGCTGCTCAGTGATGGGGGCCGTGTTCCAGGGGGCCGTCAGCCTCAGGCCTGCGGAACCGGTGGAGAGTACCGTGCGCCAGCGTCGATAAACGGGGGAGCCCATGCTATTGGTTGTGGTATATCAAATTATCGAGGTCTAAATTTTGTTCCTGGCCCAACCCATCAGCAGGAGCTCAACATGGCCTTCGAAACCATCACCGAGATGTTTCTCCAAACCACGACTGAATACGCAGACAGCTACCTCTATTTCGCGCGCCGTAGCGGTCACTGGGAAGGGCTGCGGGGCAAGGACATTCGGGCCACCGTAGAAGACCTGGCCTACGGGCTGGTATCCATGGGCGTGGGCAAGGGCGTAAAGGCAGCGATTCTTTCCAGCAACAGCCCGCGCTGGGCCATGGCTGACTACGGCATCTTGTGCACGGGTGCGGCCACGGTCACCATCTATCCGACCCTGATTCCCGCGCAGGTGGCCTACATCCTAAAACATAGTGAATCCCAAGTCGTTTTTGCGCAGGATGAGGAGCAGGCGGAGAAGGTGTTCTCTCAATGGGACGCATTGCCCGATCTGAAAGCGATGATCGTAATGAATGGCGCTCAAGTGTCAGGCCTGGGGGGCCAGAAAGAAGGCCGCCAGGTGATGTCATACATCGAGCTGCTGGATGCGGGGCACGACGAAAATCAGGAACGGGATTTCGAGGCGCTCTGCAGGATCGCCCAACCTGACGATCTGCTCACCCTCATCTATACGTCGGGCACCACCGCCGAGCCCAAGGGGGTGATGCTGAGCCACCACAATCTGGTCACCAATATCCACGCTGCCTCCGAGTGCATCAAGCTTTATGATTACGACTCGCTGCTTTCCTTCCTGCCGCTGAGTCATTCCTTCGAGCGGATGGCGGGCCATTTTCTGGCCTTCAGCAGGGGCGCCAGCACCTACTACGCCCAGAGCATCGAAGCGGTGGCGGAGAATATGCGGGAGGTCAAGCCCACTATTTTGCTGGCCGTACCGCGCTTCTATGAGAAAGTGTACAATCGCGTGATCGAAAGCGTCAGCGCATCCCCCGCGCTGCGTCAGAAAATATTCTGGTGGGCGCTGGGCCAAGGCAAGGCGATGCTGGCGTTCACCATGGCCGACAAACGGCCCGGCTGGTGGCTGAAGATGAAGCACCGTCTGGCCAGCAAACTCGTATTCTCCAAACTGAAGGATCGCGTGGGGGGCCGAATCCGGTTTTTTGTCTCGGGCGCAGCACCACTTTCAGCCGACATCGCCGAATTCTTTGCCGCCCTGGACATGGTGATCCTGGAGGGCTACGGACTGACGGAAACCAGCCCGGCATTGAGCATCAACACGCTGGAGAAATTCAAGTTCGGCAAGGTGGGGGCCGCAATCCCCGGTGTTGAGCTGAAGATCAGTGCCGACGGCGAAATCCTCACCAGAGGAGCCAACATTATGCAGGGGTATTTCAAGGACTCCGCAGCCACGGCAGAGGCCATCGACGCTGACGGCTGGTTCCATACCGGTGATATTGGCGAGCTCGACGAGGACGGTTTTCTGAAAATCACCGACCGGAAGAAGAGTATGCTGGTGACTTCAGCCGGCAAGAACGTGGCCCCGGCGCCGCTGGAAAACGCCCTGGTGCTCAGTCCCTACATCGAGCAGGTTTATATCATCGGGGACAAGCGCAACTTTGTTTCCGCGCTGCTGGTGCCCAATTTCGAGAAGCTCGAGACGTTTGCCGATGAGGCTGGGCTGCCAGACCGTTCGCGGAGCGCGCTGATCGCCGACGCCCAAGTGAACGCGCTGGTGGAGCAGGAGGTAGAAGCCGCCATGGAGCCGTTCTCGCGCTATGAGCGCGTGCGCAAGTTCACCCTGTTGCCGCGGGAATTTACCATCGAAGAAGACGAACTCACGCCGACGCTGAAAGTCAAGCGCAGGGTGGTCTCGAAGCATTTTGAGGCGGAGATCGAGACCCTTTACGAAGGGGCCAACCCTCCGGCTTGAGTCAGTCAGCGCCAGAGAGCCGGCCCCGCCGCAGCTACAAGGGAGCCGGGGTGGACATCCAAGCGGGAGCCGCCGCCGTAGCGCGCATCAAGAGGCATGCCGGCCGGACGCACGGTCCGCAGGTACTCGCCGGCCTGGGGGGCTTTGGCGGGCTGTTCGAATTCCCCGCGGCCGACTATGATCATCCCGTCCTGGTGGCCAGCACCGACGGTGTGGGCACCAAGCTGAAGCTGGCCTTCCTGACGGGGCGCCACGACACCATCGGCCAGGACCTGGTCAACCACTGTGTCAACGACATCCTGACCACCGGCGCCGTGCCCCTTTTCTTCCTGGACTACTTCGCAACCGGCCGTCTGGATGGCGCCCAGTTTGAGACGGTGGTGCAAGGCATGGCCCAGGCCTGCGAGGAAAATGGCTGCGCCCTGCTGGGCGGGGAGACGGCGGAGATGCCCGGGTTCTACCAGGATGGGGAGTACGACGTTTCCGGGACCATCGTTGGCGTGGTGGAAAAGGGGCAGCTGCTCACAGACCGTCGCATAGAGGGGGGCAGTGTCCTGGTGGGACTGCACTCCACGGGGCTGCACACCAACGGGTATTCGTTGGCCCGGCAGGTCCTGCTGGAGGCGTGGTCCGTCAACACCTACGTGCCTGACCTGGGTGGCGAGGTGGGGGAGGTCCTGCTGGCTGTGCACCGCTCCTATCTGGGTATCGTGCGACCGCTCCTGAAACACGGTTGGCTGCGGGGAATAGGCCACATTACCGGCGGCGGCATCGAGGGGAACCTGCGCCGCCTGCTGCCCGGGGGGCTGGAGCTGCACATCGATTGGTCCGCCTGGGAATGGCCGGCGGTATTTCAGGTGATTCAGTCAACGGGGAGGGTGGCGACGCTCGACATGCGCGCCACCTTTAACCTGGGCATGGGCTGCGTGCTGATTGCCGCCCCGGATGGACTTGCTGCTCTCGAAGGCTACCTCAATAAGCACGCGGAGCCCTACACCATTATCGGCTCCATAGACTGACTGGTGGCGACGACTTTTTCCGTCATGGGGGCCGGCACCTGGGGGACGGTGATGGCGGCCCATCTGCATCAGGCGGGCCACGGCGTGGTGCTGTGGCACTACCGCGCCGAGTTTGCGCACGATCTATCGGCGACCCGCCGCCATCCGCACCTTGAAGAGTTTGAGCTGCCCCGGGGCATCCCGGTCACCTCCAACCTGGAAAAAGCGCTCTCAAAATGCGATATCGCCGTCGTGGCCATTCCCTCACAGAAAGTACGGGCAGTACTGGGGAGCCATCCGGCGCTGTTTCGCGGCCGGCGGGTCGCCAATCTCACCAAGGGCATTGAAGTGGGCACTCTGCAGCGCATGTCGGAAGTGATCGCTAGTGAGACGGGCCTGTCTCCTGATCGGATCGCCTCGATCTATGGGCCCAGCCACGCCGAGGAGGTCATGCGGCAGGCGCCCACCACCCTGGTAGCTGCGAGCACCAATCTAGACTATGCCCGGGAGCTGCAGAAGGTGTTCAGCACGCGCTATCTGCGGGTCTATGCCAACCGGGACATCATCGGCGTGGAATTGGGTGGCAGCGTCAAGAATGTCATTGCCATTGCCGCCGGGATCAGCACGGGTCTGGGATTTGGGGATAACACGCTGGCGGCGCTCACAACCAGGGGGCTGGCGGAAATCACGCGCCTGGGACTGGCCATGGGCGCGGACGCGGCCACCTTCGCCGGCCTGAGTGGCGTCGGCGATCTGGCGGTAACGGTGTATAGCCGGCACAGCCGCAACCGCCAACTGGGGCTGGAGATGGGCCGCGGGGGCAACTATCAGGAGATCCTGGCGGAAATGGGCATGGTGGCGGAAGGGGTGGGAACGGCCAGATCGGTCATGGGCCTGGCCGAAAAATACGGCGTCAGCCTGCCTATCTGCCAGGAAGTCTACCAGATTCTGTTCGAGGGGAAGGACCCCCGCAGCGCCATCTCCGCCCTGATGAGCAGGGACTTGCGGGATGAGACCTTGGATTGAGCTGCTCCCCGCCCTGGTGGCGGCGCTGAGCCCCCTTAGGGGGCAGTTACCGGAACCGGTATGCGGACATCCCGCCCTGTCCCGGCTCGACCCCGCTGCCGCAGTCACCATCCCCAAGGGTGTGAGCCCTGCCGACAATCCCACCTTCCTTATCAGGGAGCACGCCGCGGGACAAAGCCTCATTCGGGTGGAATTCTACCTGCTGCACAGCGATGCGGCCTTTGAGATCTACGGGGAAGTGGCGGAAGTGGACAGCGGCCGGGTCGATTCAAGCGCCGTTGCGCAGCTGGTGGTCACTTTTCGGGATCGGACCCTGCCGGGGTCGGTCAACCCGGAGCTGGGAATTCAGGCGCTCGCGGAAGATGTATTCGGCGCGCCCCCCGACATTGACCATAACGGCAAGGTCTATATTCTGCTCATTGACGTCCGCGACGATTTTGACCCCGATTCTTCCGACACGTTCCTGGCGGGCTATTTCGATCCCCTGGACCAACGGCAACAGGGCAACCTGGCCGACATCATCTACCTCGATTCCAACCCCGGCCTGCTCACCGGGTCGGATATCAGCCAAGCGCTGACGACCCTGGCCCACGAATACCAGCATCTGATCCACTACGGTCGCGACAGCGGTGAGGCGTTGTGGGTGAACGAGGGGCTGAGCGAACTAGCGCCCACCCTGATGGGTCTCCCGCACAGGGATTTCAGTCTGTATCTGGCCAACACCAACGTGCGGCTGGACAGTTTCGACGGTGCAGTCGCCGACTATGCCCGCTGCGGACTGTTCTTCACGTATGCCTGGGTCCAGCTGGGGACGCAGTTTGTCCGGGACCTCATCGCCACGACGCAGACCGGTGTGGCCGGTGTTGGTCAAGTGCTCAGCGCCCACCAGCAGCCGGGCATGGACACCTTTGTCGCGAACTGGCACCGGGCCAACTTCCTCCAGGGCGACGGGGTGGATGGGTACGGCGGGCAGTTTGCCCTACCCCAACCGGCCATGCATGATGTCGTCACCCGCTTCCCACAGAACGGTTTCCAGCGCGACGTGCTGAGGCTGGGTGCCTTTTGGGTGCTGATCACGGGCGGGGAGAACCTGTTCCTGCTGGCCACCCGTAGCGCCATCGACCCGGCTGTGACACTCATCAACGGCACCGAGGGTGTGATCCTGCTGGCGCCGCAGCTGTTCACGACGGGCTACCATGACCCCGCCTTCGGTACAAACTATACAGACCTGCTGGTGCTGGCAACGGCCTCCAGCGCCGTGGAGTCCAGCGTATCTTACACGCTGTTTATCGATGCGGAGGGCGGGTTCGAGGAGGTGAGCCTGTCCTACGATGGCAATACACCCGCAGACGAAATGCGCTTTATCCAGCTGGGTGATGGGGCCCAGGCCGGGGAGGCCGCGACTGAGTTCTTCTTAACTGAGGGGCTGGTCCAGCTGGCTGCGGTGGAGTTTATCACGGGTGGGAGCGACGCGGTGACGCTCACGATTTATGGGGCGGTTTTGAGCGCCGCATCCGCTGCCTACGAGGCCGTGATTCCGGCCCCGCTCGGCAGGGCCTGGACCACCCATCGTTTGCCGCCAAGAATCGGCTCCGGCCGTGGCTTCCGCGGGCGGGTCTATGTGGGGCTGCGCAGCGCAGACAACGCCCTGGGCTACAACGAACACCTGGCGACATCCCACAGTTATTATCAGCCACCTGGCATGACCCGCTTTGCACCCCTCACCGAGTCCGAAGTCGATGGCGAGTTCCTGACGGGCAACTGGTCCATTCGTCTGAGCTACCTGGTGCCCGATACCAGCAGCGGGGAGCTGGTCATCCCGCTCATCGTGGGCAACTTCTATCCCAACCCCGTCGCGGGTTCCCGGGTGACGCAGCTCGACGTGACCCCCGGACGGGAGGTGGAACTGGTGCTGTACAACCTATTGGGCCAGGAGATACGCCGGATCACCCGTCACGGCGAGAGCTTCGCTCCGTTGTTCTGGGACGGCCGAATGGGAAATGGCGCGGCGGCCCCCAGCGGCATCTACCTGGGCCGGGTGGCAGCCGGATCCCAGGGATTCACGAGGAAGATCGTGCTGGTGCGCTAGCGAGCAGACGTTTTAGCGCGGGGCGTTCGTGGTGCCTCGCCGCCTACCGCCCTAGTTGAGGCGCGGCGACCTCGTCGCAGTTGGCCATCCCCTCAAACTCCTTGTTATGCATCGCTCGCGGGGAGCCAAACTTCAACCGTTCCCGGCTTCGCCTTTAGGAACGACACCCTCTTCACTTTAGCATCAGGCCAACCAACCGCCATCATCAATTTGGCAACTTCCGTCGCTTCCTCTTTATCCACGTCGTTAAAGTAACGCACCTCTGGTTCCTGGGGTGCTGTCTTTAATAGCTGTACTCCTGGAACGATAAATTTCAAGCGGGAGACCAGCGAGTCACTCAGGATTTCTGCTTTCTCACGGTCCTCCTCCTGTGCGATATGTATGAATACGTACACAGGCACTTCAGCGAGGATTCGCTTCGCCTCGTTGCTCCCATCGTCTTTCGCTGCGGTAGCTAAGGCAGGGCGACCCGCCGGATCGTTGTTCGCTAAGACGAGCTTCCGCACCAGGGACTCGTAGCCTAAGGCGACGAAGGCATTGTACGCAAAAGATCGATCTTGCGCGTTATCGGATTGGAGCATCGATCGCCATTCGTTTAGCACTTTCAATTGGGTTAGTTGAATCTCCTGAGTTCGGTATACGAACGTGGCAAACGTGCCCAATCCCGTTACGCCAAGGCCGATGATAAGGGGAGTCAGCGTGGCAAGGATCTCCCACCAGCGTTTCGGCTGCATTGGCGAATTTCCCTCATCTGGATTTATACTCATGGGTCGGGCTGGTACGCGGAATCAAGCACATGACGGTTGAGATCAGCGGCGGCCGGGGGCTGTCCGCTGGAATGAGGGGTTAGGTTTTGTTCACTGTCAAACTTAATGTTCAGCCACATCCTTCCAGATCACCTCGCCCTTGGTTAGCCAGGAAATGCCAAATACCATCACAGCGATGGCTTCCAACCAAAATACGGGTTGGTATGCTGCAAGGGGCGACTCCGGCCCATCGAGAATAAGGAAGTAAATTGCAATGAGCAGGATGCAAAGGCTCATTATGTACCCGCAAACCCTGTAGACCATATTCCTCTGCAGTTTTCTCGGTGAAGGCGTTTTTTCCGGGTCTGTTTTCGTAAACAGGACTAGCGAGAAATAGACGAGGCATATTAAGAACAGCGCAGCGAAGGCAAAGTGAATGTTTCCAATGAAGGTTGCAGCGCCCTCAGCGGGATTGTCCAGGGTCGTCGGAAATAGTGCCAGGCCAACGGCAGATACGCTAGCTATATTGGCAACCAGGTCGTCAATAGGTAGGTACCCCTTGTAGGAGAGCAGAAAAAAGCCAATGGCGAAGAGTGTGCCCACAAAAACATCGCCCATGCCGGTGTGGTAATAGCTGCTCACGGAACTTTGCAGGCCGGTTTGAAAAAAGATGACTGCACCCAAAAAAAGCACGACGGGAAACGAAATCGCCAGAATCCCGATGATTTTTCTGAGAGTTAAGTAAGAAAAGATCAAGGCATTTGCGGTTTTCGATCGCTCAATCATGTGTAACTCCTGTTACTTGAGCCCGTAGCGGGTCAAGTTAGAATTTTAACGACTACGCGTTTGA